>JAJRAP010000088.1 GCA_028679855.1 Candidatus Methanoperedens sp. | reverse complement strand
TTTAATTTCTTCTGGATAAATGGGGGCAAAAAGAACGTTAGTTCTTAAACCGAACGAGATAAGAAAAGCCTCTCTTATCATAAGGTCTGGAGGGACTGTTGCTTTTCCCACAGAAACAGTATATGGTCTGGGAGCCAACGCTCTTGATAGCGAGGCGGTAGCAAAGATATTCCATGCAAAGGGGCGCCCGGCTGATAATCCTCTTATAGTCCATATTTCATCTCGTGAAATGCTCAACATGGTGGCGAGGGATATTCCTGTGCTGGCATTTAAACTCATGGATGCTTTCTGGCCAGGAGCTCTTACTATTATTTTGAAGCGCAAAGATGTTGTACCTGATATTACTACTGGCGGACTTGACACTGTTGCTGTGAGAATGCCGGCTCACGAAATAGCCCTTGCTCTTATCACAGGATCCGGTGTTCCTATAGCAGCGCCCAGCGCCAATATCTCAGGAAGACCGAGTCCCACGAAAGCTGAGCACGTTATAAAAGACATGGATGGACGTATTGATGCCGTGATCATGGGTGGGGAAACAAGGCTCGGTGTGGAATCGACAGTCCTTGATCTCACAGTTACTCCTCCGGCCCTCCTTCGCCCTGGCGGCCTGTGCCTTGAGGAGATCATTGGAACCATAGGGGAAGTCAATGTTATAGAGGAGTCGGTAAGATCTCCAGGAATGCGCTATACACATTATTCTCCAAAAGCGAAACTTATTCTTGTTGAAGGTGAGCGAAAATCCGTGCTTTTTGAGATCAAACGCCTTATTGGTGAGTCCCGGAAACATGGACTGACAGCCGGAGTGCTTGTAAGTAGAGAGAGCGCTCTGGATATAGAATGCGATGCAAAATACATACTTGGAAGTGTGAATGATCTGAAAGAGGTAGCAAGCAGGCTCTTTTCCGGGCTCAGGTTCCTGGACGAGGCCGGTGTTGATGTAGGGATAGCAGAAGGAGTATTTCCTGAAAAAAGAGAGGGCAGGGCGATCATGAACAGGCTCAGAAAAGCGGCTAAAGAGTGGGTAAGTTGTTATAAAGAAGCAGGGATAAAATGAGGTGTGCAATAGGTTGAACTAAAGAAGTGAATAATATGGATGTACAGATAATACTGGGAAGCATATCAGATAAAGAGATAGCAAAGAAAGCAGTGGATGTATTGAAAGAGTTCGGAGTCGAATATAACGTTACAGTGGCTTCAGCCCACCGCACGCCAGAGCGCGTGGAAAATGTAATAAAAGAGGCGCATGAAAAAGGTGTGAAGGTGTTTATCGCAATAGCAGGGCTTGCTGCGCATCTGCCTGGCGTGATAGCCTCAAAGACCGTAAAGCCGGTGATAGGTGTACCCGTTGATTCGAATCTCGACGGCTTGGATGCCCTTCTTTCCATAGTGCAGATGCCACCCGGCATACCTGTCGCGTGTGTTGGTATTGGCAGAGGTGATAATGCGGCGCTGCTTGTATGTGAGATATTAGGAGCATGCGATGGAAGCATGCAGAATAAACTTCAGAAGTACAGGGCAAAGATGGCTGAAAAAATCGAAAAGGATGCACTTGCATTGGGATTGTGATATTGAATCAAGCATTGATCCCCATGATGTAAGTGAACCCCCAGATATTGCCCTTTGACGTATCAATAACATGCACAGTGCATCCATTGCTACGAATCATCTTACATACCCTATCGGCATCACATAAAGGGGTTCATGGGCATCTGGAAAATTTAGCACCCTGGCAACCTCTTCGTCATAGAAAGCGCCAACTACAACAGTCCCCAGACCAAGGCTTTCTGCCTGCAAATAAATGTTCTGTCCTACATGACCGACTTCGATATGCACGTATCGTATTCCCCTCTCTCCGTACCTTTTTGTCGTTCTCTGGTATTGCGCGGCGATAACAATAACAAGAGGCGCATCAGCAATGAAATTCTGGTTAAGGCTTGCTGCTGCCAATTCCTTCCTTTTATCCCCGGAAACATGCTTCGAAAGACTGTGATTTTCAGGAATGTACCTGTAAACACCCGCATCAAGTCCTTCCACCTTCCCGGCAAGAGCATATATCTCAAGAGGATACGTGGCGCCTGCTGAAGGCGCTGCACGCTTGCCGTCACCAGTTATCCCCTGCGCTGCCCATAGTATCATGAAGAACTGGTCTTTCGTGAGCGACCGATCAAGGAAATTGCGCTCGCTTCTTCGTTGGGCTATTGCGTCTTCCACTGAAATGTTGCCTGTATGAGATTTATTTATTGGCATGGTTTGATTTTCCCAGGAAGGTTTATAGTAATATGTCATGAGTATTAAAATGGCAATAGCGATGAAAAATCCCCCGAGTAGAGGAAAAAGGATTATAGGTAGCAGTGATGTGGCAGGGATCGGGATAGCTTCTGTCAGCCACCAGCATGCGATCCAGGCAGTGCTCGCTACTATTGATCTTGCTTCCCATGACAAACCATCTATTATTGAATTTCATATTATGATAACAAACTGGATGGTGAATTCTAAAATATCAGGAAGCCCCGGGAGGGATTTGAACCCTCGACCTCGTCCTTACCAAGGACGCGCTATACCCCTAAGCCACCGAGGCGCTTTTTCTTATTTTTGCCGATTTTTCTTAAGCGGGCCCGGAGGGATTCGAACCCTCGACATCCGGGTTAGAAGCCCGGCGCTATATCCAAGCTAAGCCACGAGCCCAGCGCGAA
>JAJRAP010000087.1 GCA_028679855.1 Candidatus Methanoperedens sp. | reverse complement strand
TTCGAAAATGACCATTGAACTGATGATGGAGCCAGACCTCCTTATCGCAGATGCTATAATCCCTCCCAGAAGAAGTATACTCAAACACATGAATTCACAGGAGGCGATGGAACTTGCATCTCTGTTAAATGCAAAGAATGTAGTGCTAACACACCTTAGCCATAATTTCCCTCCACATGATGAAGCTGTTAAACAATGGCCTCTTGGGTATGACGGAATGGATTTCGAGTTCTAAACGATTGTATTCATATTTGGAACAATCTTTTCCAGAAATACATCCCGAGATCTTCGAACTCGTTTTTATCCATAATTCCCAACCGCTTTTATGATTCATGCTCATGTATATTAACCTTGCGAAAACAGGTCTGAAAAGGATGAGCCCGATCAAAAAAAAGGTTTGATCTATAAGAACAATTATTTTCATTATAAAATTTTTTCTCCCATACGGAAAGTATATTAAATACACATACTATATGGAATACACTTCTTCTAACTCAAGGAACAGGTGAAATTCCATCTGGGAAATGGTCGAGGAAAGTTAAAAGTCAAACAAGGAATAATCATGGAAGCAACCCCCACAGCCACAAATTATAATATAAATGACCTGAATGAAAACTCAAAAAATGTTAATGCCACCATAAAAGTTATCGAAATAGGTGAGACGAAGAATATACCCTCAAGGTTCGGAGATAAACGGGTTTGTGAAGTAAAAGTAGCAGATGCATCAGGAAGTATCCTGTTATCCTTATGGGATGACCAGATCGGAAAGATCGCTGTTGGAGATACCTTATCTATCCAGAACGGTTACATTTCTATCGTCAGGAACTCGATGAGATTGAATATTGGAAAATATGGAAAAATGCTACTGTCCGAAGAGGTACTTTCTGAAGTGAATACTGAAAATAATGTTTCTGAAAGGCACGTTGACCAGCCGGAAAGACCAAGGCGCAGCGAATCCGGAGGAAGAGGCGGCAGCGGAGGAAGCAGTGGCGGATACGGCAGCATGTATGAAGGAGGCGGCGACCGCAATTTCAGTTTCAGACGCAGTGGATACGGTGGAGGCGGCGGAGGCGGCAGCGGTGGTGGCGGACGCAGGGATTCGCGCGGTGGGGACAAAAGAGGAGGAAGAGGAAGAAGGTAGTTTTCCTTCTACTTTTATTTTTTATTGCTGGAAAATATTCCGGATACATTTCTTAACACCACGAACAAGGAATTTCGGGTTCTTATCGCCATAGAGAACAAGATGAAGTTCTACGAATGGGTGCCGATAGAAGAGATCGCCAGTTTTACAAAATACAATATCAAAGAAACCGGACATATCCTCACCACCCTGGCAAAGAAAAAGCTGATCCATAGAAATGTCGGGACGTATGAAGGATACAGGATATACTTTGAAGCTTACTACCTGCTTGCGCTAAAGACGCTTGTGGAGCGTGGTTCAGTCAATGCGATAGGGGAACTTATAGGGGTTGGGAAAGAGTCAAGGGTTTACTCGGCTGAGGGGGGGCTGACGGACAGGGAGGTTGTCATAAAGTTCCACACCGAAGGTAAAATGAGTTTCAAAAAGGTCAGGATAAAAAGAGAGCATATTGAAGATCGAAAACATTTTTCCTGGCTTTATGCTTCGCGCATCGCCGCGAAAAGAGAGTACGATGTCCTGAAACTCCTGTATCCTGTGGTCACCGTTCCCGAGCCTATCGATCATAACAGGAATGCAATTGTGATGTCGGTCCTGAAAGGACAGCCTCTTGCACATACAAAGGTGGACGAACCTGAATGGTATCTTGATGAGATACTTGCACAGGTGAAAAAAGTGGCACAACTCGGGATCATCCACGGTGACCTGAGTGAATTCAACATATTCGTCAATCCGCATGGATGTGAGCTCATCGATTGGCCGCAGTACGTTACTTTCTCCCACCCAAATGCAAATGAGTTGCTTTACCGGGATGTTGACAATGTTTTGACATTCTTTAAGAAAAAATACAGGATAAATAGAGATATCGAAGAGGTGCGCAATAGTATAATAGAATCATGCCAGAAAAAGTGATCTTCGGGGTAGATATCGCAAGAGGCTCTTCAAGGGCCAAAGAAAAACCTGCATACGCAGTTGTGGTTTTGAAAGACGCAATGGCACAGCATCACCATATGGTCAGCCTCCATAAAGTCCTGAGGATGGCGTGGAAAGAAAAACCGCAGTTTATCGCCATCGATAATATCTATGAACTTGCGCCTGACAGGCAGTCTCTTGTCTCAATGCTTTCGAAACTACCACATGAAACAAAACTCGTGCAGGTTACAGGAGGTGAACATCCCGAACCTCTTGTAAAACTTGCAAAAGAACACGGGATCACGTTTGACAGGTTCGATCCGGGTGCCGAGGCGCTTGCATGCGCACAGCTTGTGCAAATGGGTACAGGTCATGAGGTTTCTGCTTTTGAGGATAAGACTATAATCAAAGTAAGCAGGGGGCGCTCTCCGGGGAGAGGCGGGTGGAGCCAGAACAGGTACAGGCGCAAGGTGCATGGGTTTGTCAGGCAGAGGGCGCGCGAAATAGAGGACTACCTGAACGAACAGTCAAAGCTTCACGGATTCACATACACGTCGAACGTGGCTGAAAGGTTTGGCGGGTACTCAAAAGCTGAGTTCCTTGTTAACGCGCCCAGAAGCGCGGTTCATGTAAGTTCAGGGAGGTACGGGGACGTGCAGGTGAGCGCAAGCAGCATTGAACGTGATGCGCTTATCTTTAAACCTATCACGACGAGGAAACGGGATTACATTATTGTGGGAATAGACCCTGGCACAACTACCGCGGTAGCTGTGCTAACTCTTGAAGGAGGACTGCGGAAACTGTGTAGCTCAAGGACAATATCCATACCTGAAGTGATAGAAATGATTTCAGAAGAGGGTAGACCGCTTATCATTGCAAGCGATGTCTTTCCGATGCCCAATGCTGTTGAAAAGATCAGGCGGGCATTCAATGCAGTTCTCGGGACGCCAGATGAAATAATCACAACAGAGGACAAG
>JAJRAP010000086.1 GCA_028679855.1 Candidatus Methanoperedens sp. | reverse complement strand
TGATTTTCTCATCTATAGGGAACGAGAGATTTTGTGCGTATTTCCCGTTGTTCTGTATATATTCAGCAAGCGTAGTATGGTCATCGATGTTGATATCATGCCATAAATATGTATATTTGGGATGTAGGGGCACTTTGTATGTGACTGATAAAGACAGTGCTTTTTTCTGGTCAGGGTTTTTCAAATCCCCAAGTTCATTTATATGCGTTTTTGCAGCAAGTTCCTGCACCCACCATTCATAACAATACGAAGACGGGACAAGAGGATGATTGTTCTCAAGAAAATCCCCGAAGTTTATCAGTATCTCACCAATATCAAGGATTCTCTGAACAGAGGGTCTTATCTTGAGAGCCTCCTGCGCCGTGTCCACACGCAGCACATCCCCGTTGAACAGTCGCACCGTTGGTCCTTCGAGTGTGTCCACAGGCGCTATGCCTGCCGCTTTTCCAGGACGCTCCACTTTTATCTGCGTGCCTGCTGCTATGAAGTCGTCCACCATTACCATCGTGGCAGGGCTTATTCCAGCAGCGGCAAAACTCGTGTTCCTGCCCCTGCCGTACCTGAGCCTGAATCCCCCGGGGCGTGAGGGATAGGAAAAGACAGGTCTTCCTGCAATAAGGTCCTGAAGGTATTTGTCCTTGGGTTTAAGCTGCGCCGAGGCATCGTCTGTTTTTACTGTCACAACGAATTTCTCAAGAAAGTCCCATCCTGTGAGCTTCAGTTTATCCACATGCTTTTTTACTTTCGGGGCTTTTAACGCGATACCTTCAGCGATAACAAGCGCCATTCCGCCGCGTATCCTGTTGGTCTCGATGCGCGCAAGGTCGCGCCTGCCTTCAACCTCAGCCTCTTCCGTGGGCTCGCCATCTATACAGATGGGGCAGTTGCTAACTATGAGCCGTATCTCATCTTCTGTGGGAAGATACTGCAGGTGGACAGCCCTGTGATATGCGGCAATTTCTTCCACATACCTCTCCACTTCTTCAGGTCGCGGGATGAATCGGTTTATTCCCAGGCTTCCGCGGATGTAGTCAGCAGCCAGGACAGAAAGCGCCTGTGCAGTACCGCCCGCGCTGCGTATAGGTCCTGCATAATATATCCGGATATATTCCGTTCCGTCGTCGTTCTTTGCAAGGTCTATCTTTGCGATGCCTTCGATCGGTGCTGCCACCACCCCTTCTGTGAGAACAGCCATAGATATTCTTACAGCTGCTTCTATAGCATCTCGTTTTGATTCGAACTGTTTTATCTTTCCACTGGCTACTTCAACACCAAGCTGCAGTGATGCCTCCTCTCGGGACATGGAAGATTCCAGTTCTCTTAACCGCTTAGCCACGCCCTCGACGCCGATGAGCTTCTCGACACGGTCTGCAAGGTCTTTTGCTATGGGAATTTCTATTTCTGGTTTAGGGTCGGCTCCATTTCTGCGAGCGCTGTTGGCTATTTCGATGGCGCGGTTGAGTTCTGTTTCAAGGGTGCTAAAATATGCGAGGATGGGTTCGCTGGCGGCGAATTTCATGTACTCAACTCTCCATCCTTGAAAATCCGTCCGGAATAGTCAAATCTCACTTCTTCCTGATCTTCACAGCATTCGCATGCGCCGGGAGCCCTTCTGCCTCGGCAAGATCGATGATAGTATCTCCTAAACTTTCAAGTCCTTTCTTATCAATCATCTGCACGCTCGACTTTGTCACGTAATGGTCTGTGTTCAGCCCCGAGAAAACGCGGGCATATCCTGCCGTAGGAAGCACATGGTTGGTTCCAGAGGCGTAGTCGCCAGCGGACACGGGCGCGTAATTTCCCACAAATATCGAACCTGCATGCCGGATCCTCCCCAGGATGTTCACATCAACAACTATCTCAAGATGCTCGGGGGCGAATCTGTTTGAGAACATTATACACTCATCAAGAGTGCCAATAAGGATCGCCGCATTATCAAGCGATTTCTTAATGATATCAAGCCTTGCAGAGGTCTTCAATTGAAGCTCCATATTATATCTTACTTTTTTTGCCAGTTCCTCGGATGTTGTAACAAGAACACAGACAGCATCGGGGTCGTGTTCTGCCTGGGCAAGCATGTCAGCTGCGATATAATCCGCCCTTGCCGAACTGTCTGCAATAATTAGCACCTCACTTGGTCCAGCAGGGAAATCAATAGCAGTACCGCATGCCATCTTTGCTGCGGTAACATAAACATTACCCGGTCCCACTATCTTATCCACCTTCGGGACAGTCTTTGTCCCGTAAGCCATAGCAGCGATCGCCTGAACCCCACCAATGCGAAACACCCTGTCTGCGCCTGCAATAGATGCGGCTGCAAGCGTAAGCGGGTTCACACTTCCGTCCTGCTTTGGTGGAGTGCATACCACTACCATTTCCACGCCCGCGATCTTTGCAGGTATTACTGTCATTAACGCAGTACTGGGGTACGTTGCTCTTCCACCAGGGACATAAGCGCCCACGCATTCAAGAGGTGAAATATGTTGCCCCATTACGAGTCCGGGAGCGAACTCGGTCATCCAGTCCTTGCTCATCTG
>JAJRAP010000085.1 GCA_028679855.1 Candidatus Methanoperedens sp. | reverse complement strand
TGCCTTATTAAAAGCATCATTTTTCTCAACCACAGGCTGTATTATTTCATAGTTCTGCGTCGGAACAAAGGTATTATCCTGAATGTCTCTGCATTTTCCAAAGACATTTTCACCGGTAATTGCATTGACATAACCTTCGCCTTCGCCTTTTAAGTCAACTATCTTGGACTTGAACTTCTTCTGGGTATCGAACGAATATCTGTAATACCATACAGGAATAAATTTCAATTTCTGTTGCTTTATTGATCCGATCTTTGGTTCTCCTATGGAGATGGCATCTGATTTACTGATATTGACTGCAACAGAACGCAAAAATATTCGGATAGTCTTTTCGAATTCTTTTTTAGGCGGCTCCCTTTGCATCTGAAAAGTCTTCTGAATTTCGCTCTCTCTTTGCACAACTCTCTCTTCCCCGTATTGTCCAAATGCGCCTGCCAGTACTGCCCTTCCTATCCTTGATTCGATCTCGCTCCTGTCCCATAGGGTAAGGCCGTCGTCAAGAGCGAGAGAGCGATTTTTTTCATCGAATATGTCTGAGATCAATATGCCTTTCCCACCATATCGCCCAACGACGCCTGAAAAATGCCTTGTGCTGTTGAAATTCGGGGTTGGATCAAATTTTATGAAAAGATGCTCAGATTCCTTCTCTGCAAGCATGTCGCACCCATCGGAAGAGGTCACTTCGTAACCATAAAATGTAAAGATCCTTTTCAGGATATCAATCACTGCCTGCCTGTTCATAGGTACTACACTTCTCACTTTACGGAAATACTTTATCTTTTGAAAGCAAGGATATATTCGACGTAAGCAGGCTCAAATTCGGTAACTATTTATCACGAACTGTAATAATAAGTATCAAGATGTCAGAAATCATGTTCATTATCTCAAGGATAGAAAGCCTCATGTATGAGGTGACCTTTGACCCGGTTTTGCGCAAGGGGAAAATAATCGCCAATTTATCCATAGTTAATGAATCCGATTTCAAGAAGGTGCTTGACCTTTTCAGGCAGGCAATGCACAGCGGTCTTTCAGTCAGCCCCTATATCAAGATAATCCGTCCTGGAGAAAAGGTCGGGGATATGAAGATCGAGAAGGGGAAAATTGGCATCGCCACGGCATGCAGCATCACGATAGACGCCGTGCTTCTTAAAGCCGGCATCCCTGTCAAACCCAGATTCGGCGGTGTGGTTGAGATTCATGACGGAACGCCTTTAAGGTTCACGGACATACTCACATACGACAGCACGACCATAGACCCCCTTGATGTACTGATGTCGCAGGAACTCACATCTGTGACTGAAATGATACGGACTGGTTCAGGCAAGATACTTGCGAATATGCGTGAAGCTCCAATGGCAGCAAGGGACAGGATCGAGGAGAGGCTCGACGCGCTTGTGGAAGCGGGATTTGCATGCATCCTTGAAGTCGGGGAGCCCAACAGCGACATACTGGGCATCCAGGTTGGAAGGGATAAAATGGGGATCGCGGTTATAGGCGGCACTAATCCCATGGCATTTGTGCAAGAGCAGGGTATCGATATTGACACGAAGGAGATGTCAAAGTTGCTGGATATCGAGGAAATGTCGCATA
Source organism: Candidatus Methanoperedens sp. (assembly GCA_028679855.1). Classification (GTDB taxonomy): domain Archaea; phylum Halobacteriota; class Methanosarcinia; order Methanosarcinales; family Methanoperedenaceae; genus Methanoperedens. The sequence continues at coordinate 2,070 of JAJRAP010000085.1, read as the reverse complement.
TTGATGAGCTCAAGTAGGTTTTTTTTCTGCGGAAAAAAAACCATGGACGAAGGAATATGAAAGAATATATATGTATAAGTACAATCTAATTTTCCGTACACAAAAAAGAATTATTGTATGAATGATAATATTGTGTATAAAAAGGAGGAAAGTTCATGGAACAAACTATCAAGAAAACACTTTTGATGCTTTGTGTGGTAAGCATCATTGCGGCAGGTTTACCTGTTGCTTTAGCTCAAACTAATGAGTCGCAAAACGCAACGAATGCAACCCCGGCTGTAACAACTCCTGTTGTAACAACCCCACCTGTAGCGACCCCGGTGCCTACAGAAGGTAAGTTCAGGGTGGGGCCGTCTATTACTCTGAGACCCGTAACCGATGTGATTGAAACAAACCAGGATGGAATTGTTGAATTGTTCATGAACAATCCATCTTTGAACGAAGTGACGCTTAACGTGGATGCACGTATCAGCGTACCAAGCGGTATCCATGTTTATGGTGAAAGTTTTGCGCAGGCAGCTGGTGCCGGTGTTGCATATGGCACATTCACTGTACCGCCAGGTACCGCAAGAACCATTACAGTGGTTGTCAAAGCCGATAAATCGGCAAGGATAGGCTCACATACCATATCCTTCACAGGATTATATTGGCCAGGTGAAAATAAGGATAATTACCAGCCTTTGAGTCTTACATATTCTGTAACAGTGAAGGAACCATCAAAGGCTCCAGAGATCGCTCCAACCGGAACAGAGAAACCAAAAACACAGATAGCTGGATTTGGCGTTGTATTGGCGATCTTCGGCATATTTGCTATGGCACGCCTTATGTCAAGGAAAATTTAGTGATATCGAAACCAGAAATAAATTAGAGCCTGGCAGTCGATCTGCCATGCTCTATTGATATCTTTTTTAGCTGACTTGGATGGTCGCAGATAAATAGGATGATAGCGAGGTAGATGCTTCCTGCGGACATCTCAAGCCGAGATGAATGTAGTATTTGAGTTAATTGATGATTATCAGATAGAAAAAAAGGTGGAATATGAGTAGATTTAGTTAAGTAATTGGAATATTGATCACACTCGCGCTTCTCATGCCAGTGCAGGCGCAGGAAGACGGGTTTGTGGCGGAATGGCATTTTGAAGGAGATGCGAAAGATTCGAGCGGGTATGGGAATGATGGGACGATTTATGGCGCAACTTTTGTTGGTGGGAAATTTGGAAAGGCGCTGAGTTTTGATGGGGTGGATGATTATGTGGAAGTGCCAGATTCACCACAATTAAGTGGCAGTGGTAAAGATTTGACTGTTGAAGCTTGGATAAAACAAGATCGTTTATCCGATGGTTCAATAATTGGTAAAATTAAGGATACATCATGAAAAATATGGGTGGAATAAAAATATTGTTCATGGCGGCGCTGGCTATCATCATTCTTGCAGGCACATGCGCCGCCGCGAGCCTATCGAATTCCTTTGTTTCTCTGGCTCCGGCACATGTCAATATTGTCGCTACTAAAAAGGACTTATGGACATCTATACCGCAGTTCTAAGGTATAGACAGCTTTGTATTCGTGCTCAAAGCCCAAAGTATAATTGGTTTTCTCTGCTAATACCACAAAATAAAGAAGGCGACACAACAATATTTAATTTTCATATTTATCCTTGAATCATTTGATTCATGGTCAGTTTCCTATTCGTTAAATAAACAATAGAATCAACAAGTCAAGCTGACCTACAATCCGCGCGTAGCCAGCACTTCCTTCTCTGTCAGGCTCCTGATATCAATGCCCTTCATAGCCCCGCCAAGCCCCTTAGAGATCTCAGCAAGCACCGAAGGATTATCGTAATTATTCACAGCCTCAACTATTGCCGAAGCCATTTTCTCAGGGTTCTCTGCCTTGAATATCCCTGAACCGACAAAGACGCCGTCCGCACCCAGTCTCATCATAAGCGCTGCATCAGCCGGTGTAGCAATTCCACCTGCGGCAAAATTCACGACAGGAAGTCTCTGGAGTTCAGCAACTTCTTTTACAAGCTCTACCGGCGCTTCAATTTTGCGCGCTTCAATGGAGAGCT
>JAJRAP010000084.1 GCA_028679855.1 Candidatus Methanoperedens sp. | reverse complement strand
GGTGAAGACGTGGGAACATTAATAACAGACAAATGACTTATATATAAAATGTTGAAATTAGGGTACTGAATGACTACATCCGACAGGAAGATAGAACATCTTTTATTATGCGTTGAAAAAGACGTTGAAGCTCATAAAACCCATTTAGGGTTAAGAGCCAGCGGTTTTGACGATATTTACCTGGTGCATAACTGTCTTCCTGAAATAGACAAGAAAGCTCTTGATCTTGAGATAGAATTCCTGGGCAAGAAATTACGTTCTCCATTACTGATCGCCTCAATGACGGGGGGACATCCTGATACCAAAGCGGTAAATTCTATGCTCGCAGGGGCTGCTGAAGAACTCGGGATAGGTATAGGTGTTGGCAGCCAGAGGGCTGCCATAGAAGACCCTGAACTTGAAGATTCCTTCAGGATAGTGAGAGACAAAGCACCACATGCGTTTATCTACGGTAATGTCGGCGCAGCACAGCTTAACGAGTTCGGTATCGAAGGACTTGAGCGCGCTGTGGAGATGATAGGTGCGGACGCCATGGCGATACATCTCAATTTTCTTCAAGAGGCTATACAGCCAGAAGGAAATATCGATGCGAAAGGCTGCCTTGCCGCGATAAAGAAAATATGCAATGAACTTTCCGTACCAGTGATAGTAAAAGAAACTGGTGCTGGCATTTCTCATTCCCAGGCTGTTGCGATATGCGATGCAGGCGCAGCAGCCATTGATGTTGGCGGGCTTGGCGGTACAAGCTGGGCTGGCGTTGAGACATACCGCGCACAAAAGCGCGGGGATCTATTATCATACCATGTCGGCAAACAATTCTGGAACTGGGGGATACCCACGGCCGCAAGCATTGTGGAATCCTATATTACCATACCTATTGTCGCCACGGGCGGTATCCGCTCTGGCATCGATGTGGCAAAATCGATCGCTATCGGTGCATCTCTATGCGGGATGGCACTTCCACTTGTAGCACCAGCTCTAAAAGGCCAGAAAGACGTGGTAGAAAAGCTCACACTGATAATCGAAGAACTCAGAGCAGCAATGTTCTTATGTGGGTGCAGAACTGTTGAAGAAATAAGCAAAGTGTCTGTGGTCATTACAGGCAACACGAAGGAATATCTGGACCAGAGAGGGTTCGATACAGCCAAATTTGCCAGAAGACGATAGAATAATAGAATATATGACAAAATATCTAATAATTTTTATGGAGTGAATTAATTGACAGAAATAGGAATAATAGCGGTCGGTGGCTACAATGAAATGGGCAAGAACATGACCGGTATAAGGATAGATAACGATATCATTGTACTGGACATGGGACTGCAACTTGACAGGGTGCAGATACACGAAGATGTTGAAATAGACAAAATGCATTCAATGGATCTCATAAAGATGGGAGCGATCCCTGACGACACTGTGATGAATGAGGTCGGTGGGACTGTAAAAGCCATCGTATGCACGCACGGTCACCTTGACCATATAGGTGCGATACCAAAACTGGCGCACAGGTACAAAGCGCCAATCATAGCGACACCCTATACCGCAGAACTTGTGAAACATGAGATATCAGACGAAAAGAAGTTCAAGGTCAACAACGAAGTTATACCTCTGAAACTGGGCGGGACGTATAACATCACGCCCGATATCCAGATAGAGTTCATCAGGATACAGCACAGCATCGTGGACTCAGCTTTCGCTGCGATACACACTCCTGAAGGTGTTGTGCTTTATGCCAGCGACTTTAAGCTGGACAGGACTCCGACCATAGGGTTGCCACCGGATTTCCAGAGGCTGCGAAAACTCGGTAATGAAGGAGTCAGGGCTATGATCACTGAAAGTACGAATTCCGGGCATTATGGCAAAACTCCGTCCGAACAGATAGCTAAAGACCTTGTACGCGACGTGCTTCTGGGGACAGAAGAAACAGATTCCGGCGTACTGGTTACCACGTTCTCGTCCCATGTGGCACGCATTAACGCAATTATACAGGCTGCCGAGGAAATGGACAGGATACCTGTACTTCTGGGCAGGTCGATGGAACGCTATCTTTCAATAGCCAGAAAAATGAACTATATTAAATTCCCCCAGAATCTTGAAGTGCACGGGAGCAGGAATGCTGTGGAAAAGGCATTGAAGCGCATATCCCAGGACGGAAAACAGAAATATTTGCCAATAATGACGGGTCACCAGGGTGAACCAGATGCAATTCTTACAAGGATCGCTAATGGAGAGACCCAATTCAGGATAGAATCCGGAGATAAGGTCGTATTCTCAGCCAATGCCATCCCCAATCCTATGACACTGGCGAACAGATATGCGCTTGAAGTAAAACTGAAGATGGCAGGGGCGCGAATTTACGATAACGTCCATGTCTCAGGTCATGCTTCACGGGAGGACCACTGGGAACTCCTGCGAATGGTTAACCCGGAACAGGTCATACCATCGCACGGGAACATGATGATGCATGCAAGTTATGTGGAATTGGCTGAAGATGCAGGATATGTATTTGGCGATTCTGTGCATATAATGCGAAATGGTGAGGAAATGATTTTATGAAAAACTTTAGGGGAGGTTTATGATAGAAGAAGCCCTTAAAATTAGGGCAAAACTCATAGATGAATCCATCCCGAAGTTCCTTCCTATAACACCACCTGACGAAATGTATTATGCCATGCGGCATCTCCTGGACGCAGGAGGAAAAAGGCTTCGCCCGAGCGCATTGCTGCTTGCGGCTGAGGCAGTGGGTGGCAAGCCGGAAAACGTAATGCCTGCGGCTGTAGCGATCGAACTGGTCCATAACTTCACATTGATACATGATGATATTATGGATGAAGCAGATCTTCGCAGGGGCCTTACCACGGTTCATAAAAAATGGGGAGTACCGAGGGCGATCATAGCAGGGGATGCCCTTTATTCAAAAGCTTTTGAGATACTTTCATGTACAAGAAGTGAACCTGTGCGACTTGTTGAAAGCCTGGAACTCTTGTCCAAGACCTGCACCGATATATGCGAGGGGCAATGGATGGATATGAACCTCGCGACAAGGAAAGATGTTAAGGAAGAGGAATATATGCGCATGGTGGAGAAAAAGACCGCCGTACTTTTTGCAGCATCCATGAAGATAGGAGCGACATTGTCTGGGGCAAATAATGAAATGGCACGGGCATTATGGGATTTCGGCCGCATGACCGGGATAGGATTTCAGATATATGATGATGTGATCGACCTGATAACGCCAGAAGAGATACTGGGAAAAGCGCAGGGAGGCGACATTATTGAAGGTAAACGAACACTTATTGTTATCCATGCGCTCTCAAAAGGGGTCACTATCGAAGCTCTCGGGAAGAGCAACGCCACAAGGAGCGAAGTTTCAGCGGTTCTAACGACCCTTAGGGACTCTGGTTCGATCGATTATGCCAAGAACAAAGCTGTGGGCTTTATCGATGAAGGGAAAGCTGCGCTGAAGGCGCTGCCAGATTCGGAGGCAAAGAACATTCTTATCGGGCTTGCGGATTATATGATAGCAAGGAAGTATTAGAGCAATCTATAAGTCTTCCGATTCTATTGAGTACCCTATGTTGTACCACCTTGAGTGCATTGAATGTCATAAGAAATACAAACCTTCAGAAGTTGTATATACATGTACCTGCGGTGGTATTCTTGATGTGGTTTATGATTATTCGAAGATTCATCTCACCAGAAAAGATTTGAAAGGACCTCTTTCTGTCTGGAAATACCGTGCTTTAATCCCTGTGGAGGGAGAACCGGTAACCCTGAAGGAAGGCGGGACGCCTCTTTACCGTGTTGACAGGCTTGCAAAAAGCATCGGTCTGAAAGAGGTCTATGTCAAGCATGAAGGTATGAACCCGACAGGTTCATTCAAGGACAGGGGGATGACCGTTGGAGTGACAAAAGCTCTCGAACTCGGAATGAAGACCGTGGCTTGCGCCTCCACAGGAAATACTTCGGCATCGCTTGCAGTGTACGGCGCAAAGGCTGGCGTTCCAGCCGTTGTGCTTCTCCCCTCAGGCAAAGTAGCGCTGGGGAAACTGGCGCAGGCACTCATGCACGGAGCAAAGGTGCTGAGCATCAGGGGGAATTTCGATGATGCTCTCAAACTCGTGCGCGACCTGTGCGACAGGGAAGGGTTCTATCTTCTGAATTCAGTGAATCCATACAGGCTTGAAGGGCAGAAAACAATTGCTTTTGAGATAGCAGACCAGCTCGGCTGGCGGGCGCCGGACAGGCTTGTGCTCCCTGTTGGGAATGCTGGGAATATCACCGCGATCTATAAAGGATTTAAAGAATTCAAGCGCCTTGGTATTATAGACAGTGTGCCAAAGATGACGGGCATACAGGCAGAAGGGGCAAGTCCTATTGCAAGAGCTATTAAGAACAATGAATCTGCAATAACCCCTGAAGGCAACCCAGAGACCCTGGCTACTGCTATCCGTATAGGTAATCCTGTGAACGCAATAAAAGCCCTGATCGCGATAAGAGAATCTGGCGGAACAGCTGATACGGTATCGGATGATGATATCATCCGGGCACAACATGAGCTTGCTTCTATGGAGGGCATCGGCGTTGAACCTGCGAGCGCTTCCTCGATCGCAGGGCTGCGAAAACTTGTGGAGATGGGCGTCATCGATGAGGATGAATGCTTGGTGTGTGTGACCACAGGACATCTCCTTAAAGACTCGGAGCATGTGCTGTCAGTCTGCCCCAGACCGATAGAGATCGATGCTACCATTGAGGCAGTAAGGAAAGCTGTATTTGAGAATTATTGTGAAGTTCGAAAGAATCACTTAAATGAGGTGGCGTCCGGCATACATTTTTAGATTTAAGTACTCTTCACTGGTGACTTCCACTTATGTTCGATCCTGTTGAGATGGCAAGAACTCACCAGAAATATTGTATGCGGAAACTACTACTTTCCTGAAAAAGTTGAACAGTTAAGAAAACAAATAATGAAAAAATGAATATACTTATTTGAATTCTGGCTTTATCACATCGGCTTCATCTTACTTCACATCAATCTTGCCGGAAGCTTCTGTTTCCCTAACAGGTCACCCACGTCCTCGGCGCTCCTTATGACATCGGTTTTCCCGTCTTTTACAAGAACCTCAGCGCATCGCGGTCTGCCGTTGTACTGGCTGCTCATGCTGAATCCGTATGCTCCGGCATCGAGCAGGGCAATAAGGTCGCCTTTTTCAATACAGGGAAGCTCCCTGTCTTTTGCGAAGATGTCCCCGGTCTCGCATATCGGTCCAACAATGGTGTATGTCTCTTCAGGTTTTGTTGCTGCTTTGTTAGCAACGACTGCATAATGGTAAGAATCGTACATCGTGGGACGGACAAGGAGGTTAAATCCAGCATCAACGCCCACAAAATTCTTTGCGGCTTTTTTTATTGTATTGACACTGGTCAGAAGTATAGTGGTATCGCCAACAATATAGCGTCCAGGCTCAAGGATGAGTTTTGGTGAAATTCCAAGAGCCTCTGTCCTTTCATTAAATAAAGGAAGTATAGCATTCGCATGGTCGCGTGGGCTTGGGGCTTTTTCATCTTTCTTATATGGTATCCCCAGACCCGAACCCATATCAACGAATTCAAAGTCGATCCCAAGTTGAACCACTTTTTCCACAAGATCCATCATCTTATGCGTTGCTTCTGTAAATGGAGATGTATCCAGTATCTGTGAGCCTATATGGCAGTGTATCCCGCAGGGTGAGACGCCGGGGAGCTTCGAAGCTTCGCGGTATATATCGACGACCTCGCCAGAAGGTATCCCGAACTTGGAGGAACTGAGACCGGTCGCGATTTTTGGATGCGTCTTTGGAGAGACATCGGGGTTAACGCGGAATGCTATCTGAGCGGTTTTTTCCGAGTTTTCAGCTATCTCTGACAGGGTATGAAGTTCATCCCGCGAATCGACTGATACTTTTACTCCCAGTTCTACGGCTTTCTGGAGTTCAAAGTCCGTCTTTGAATTCCCGTTGAAAAGTATCTTCTCGCGCGGTATCCCGGCAAGGAGCGCCATATACAGTTCACCATAGCTGAATACATCAGCGCCTGCGCCCTGCTTTGCAAGCACCCTCAAAATAGCGAAACTGCCGTTGGCTTTGGCTGCATAATAGATATCCGCATCTGGAAATGCTTTCCTGTATGCAGAGAAATTCTCGATGATGCGAGATTCATTTGTGACATAGAGCGGGGTGCCGTACTGTTGTGCAAGTTCTGTGGTATCTGCGCCGCCTATTATGAGATGATTATTTCTTACTTCAAGATGATTTTTTATTGTGAACATAAGTGCCACAAATAAAACTGATGTTATATTATAGTTGCTACATCGGGACTACACAATCAAGATTCAACACCCATCCTGTCAATCCTGTCTTAACAAGAAAGCTATTTGAACAATTGTATCCCTGCTATGTATATTAGATTGTTCTTCCATGGACGCCGATTTCTCATTTTTTCAAGAGCGATCAACCCCTCCTCTTTTGAGACTTTTCCCTTCTTGTAGAGGTAATAAAGCAGATGAGTACTGAAAATTTGTGGAATTCCGGCTCTTTTAAGCACAGAAATGGCGCGGATATCATCGGAAACAATAAAATCGCATTCATGTTTGATGGCGATTTCGATCAATTCCTCCTCGCCAGTGGATTTTGGTTGTGTTTCAAGAATTTTTATTTTTGTTAAGAAAGTTAAGACCTCAAGTGCAGCTGATCCATCATCATCTGAATATTTTCCCATTTCCTCAAGCTCATAATGGATTTTATTGGTTATTGCGAGGTTAAGGGCTTTAATAGTCTTTCCAAGATAACCACTATAATACAATGCTATCAGGGAGCAGGTATCGATGGCAAATCGTGTCATTATTTTAGCAGTTTATCCATCTCTTTCTTGCCTTTTCGGGTAATCTCATGTACCATTTTAACATCCTCCGCATCACTGCCAAGAGCATTTCGCATTTCTTCAAAAGAGATGTGCCCCATTGAATATTCCAGTGCCAGTACCTCACGGTATTTCAGGATGCTTTCTTTAACCATTTCAGCTAGTTTTAATCTCACCCACTCAGACCGGGGGACATGGAGCATACGCGCAAGTGCATCTATCTCCTGAACGAGACGTTTATCAAGACGAATGTTTATCTGCGTAGTCATGTATATCAAATACTATCATTTGATATTATATGCTATATATCTTTCTAACTTCTAACATCCAATGCCCTGTTCGATAGAGCATCGGTATCAGCGTTCTTTTCTCTTTGCACCCACTTGAAACTGATCTTTTCAAAAATCCTGCACAGCTTTCTTGCTTCATCATAAAGAGGTATGAGATTCTCACTTTTCACACTGTACAGCCCTGTGATCTGCCTTATGATAAGCTGGCTGTCCCCCCGCACTTCAAGCTCCCTGCACCCGTGAGCCTTTGCAAGCTTCAGACCTTCTATCAGTGCGCTCCATTCCGCTATGTTGTTTGTTCCCTTACCGAGGCGTTTTGAGATTTCTTTGATCTTCTTTCCATTTTCAAGTAAGACCACCCCTATGCCCATCGGTCCGGGATTTCCCCTGCACGCCCCGTCAAAGTATAATACACAACCCAATATATCACCACATAAATGTCATTTACGATTCCATTCCCCTCTCCATCTCCTCAAGCGCTGTAAGAATGGCTGAACCCCTGTCAGCAGCGAATTCCCTGTACCTTGACAGGGCGCGGATAAGAAGAAGGCTCAGTATCCATACCACAAGAGATATGAGCCATACCAGTAAAGCAGCTCCCGCGCCCCTGTTGCGATCGCGCCCACCCATCCCGAAAAAGAGCATGTCGCGGTTCTTCACATGGCTCATCTCATACGCCAACACGGCTTCAACTTCCCCCGGAGTTAAACGCTGCATCAATGATGTGGTGACAGCCACCACAGCACTCCCGCTGCTCCTGCCTGTGGCAAAGGCATTGGGGACGCTACTTTCAACGATGGCGATTTTCGGTTTCGGGAGGTCGGCTGTGATGCAAAGCTTAGATATCATCTGATGCAGTTGCGGCGCTTCCTGCTCGCTGACTATTCGCCCGCCGACGCCCCATAACGCAAGTTTGTCTGAAAAGAAGAACTGTATGAACAGCATTATTCCTGCTATGAATATCAGGCTGTATGTGTCAACGCCCCCGAAGATCCACAGGGCATAAAGGAAGAGAAGATACACGGCTGCAAGCATGAACATGGTCATTAACATGTGCGCTTCGAGTCCGTAATCACGGTGCCATCGGTTCATTTTATACTCACCAGAACAAGTTCTTCCATACGTTCAAAATGTTCTCTATTCCTGGTAAGGAGACTGGCTCCATTCTGCAAGGTTATGGCTGCTATGAGGACATCTCTTATATCGATCGATTTACCTTTTGCTTTCATATCTGAATAGATCCTGCCTCCTATTTCCATTGCTTCTTCTGTTGTATGAAGCAATGTCATGTTTTTCAGGAGACCTCTGGTCAATGATAAATTCTTAGTTCTTTTTTGAGTTCTTCAGCTTCCTTTTCATCCATTTCCCAACTGCCCACAAAACGGCTTGGCTTTTTTTTCTTAAAATTAAGCAGTCGCTTTATTGTTTTGAATGACACTTTTACCACTATTACTACTTAGTGTTAAAGGATAAATATTTTTTGCGGCTTTCGATCATGTAACATAATGTGATCAAATCTTTATCTTGACTTCCTCAATCAAAAACGGCGGATAGAAAACCCCATTCTCTGTAATTATCGCGCTCACGTTCTCCATTGGCGTAGCATCAAAAGCAGGATTGTACACTTCCACGTCCAGCGGTGCTATCTGGTGGCTCCCGAAGAACTTCAGTTCATCAGACTTACGAAGCTCTATCTCTATCTCATCCTCCATGTGCTCAAAATCGAACGTAGATACCGGCGCAGCCACATAGAATGGTATCCCGTGCTCTTTTGCGATCACTGAATGAGTATAAGTGCCTATCTTGTTGAACACTGCGTCCTGCGTTATCCTGTCAGCTCCGACGATGACTTTGTTCACCATGCCCCTTCGCATCACATGACCTGACATACTGTCTGTGATAAGCGTTACAGGGATTTTATCTTCCATCAGTTCCCATGTCGTTATGCGGCTGCCCTGGTTGAGTGGTCGTGTCTCGCATGAGATGACCTTTATGTCCTTTCCCTGTGCACGCGCAGAGCGGATGACCCCGAGAGCTGTGCCCCAGTCAACGCATGCAAGCCTTCCAGCATTGCAATGGGTCATAACAGTATCTCCATCCTCAAGAAGCATAGCTCCGTGCTCTCCAAGTTCCTTGTTCTTCTCCACATCCTCATCTGCTATCGCTTTTGCCTCATCAAGAGCAAAAAGCCTTACTTCTTTTACGTTTCTTGCATCATCTACAGCATTGAGAACTCGTTTCACGCCCCATGAGAGATTAACAGCAGTAGGACGGGTACTGATAATCGTTTTCCCGGCTTCTTCAATGTCCTTCATCATCCCGTCAAGAGTTGAGGCTTTGCTCCCGAGGGCAGCAAGTGCCACGCCAAATCCGCTTGCAGCCCCTAACGCGGGGGCACCACGGACGCGTAACTTTATAATGGCTTCACACAGGCAGTCAATAGTGCTGCACTCAATGACTTTATACTCCCGGGGCAGGAGTGTCTGGTCTATCATCACAATACAATTTTTCTCTGTCTCCCAGTCTATAGTCCTCATGGTGGCAGTTTTATTCTTCCATTACATATTTAAGCACTGCCGTTTAAATAAAAAGACATGATAGTGATAAAGCTTGGTGGAAGCCTTATTCACAGGGCAAAGGAGCTTGTAAAAGAGATCATTGATTATTCGGAAGCAAGCGGCGAAGCCATTTTGGTAGTCCCCGGGGGTTCGGTGTTCGCAGACACAGTGCGAAAGGTGAACGCTTCTGACGAGGCAAGTCACTGGATGGCGATACTTGCGATGGAACAGTACGGTTATTTTATCGCGGATGGAAGCGAAGCTGAAATCGTCGATAATATCGGCATAGAAGATGTAGGGACATATATCCTCCTGCCATATGTGCTTCTTAAAAAGAAGGATGAACTGCCGCATACATGGGATGTGACTTCGGATACGATAGCGGCATGGGTGGCGCACAAGCTCGGTGCGAGATTAATCAAACTTACAGATGTGGATGGGATATTTCTCAACGGAGAATTGAAAAAAGAGCTCAGGGCTGAAGAACTTCTGGGAATAGAGACCTGCGTGGACGGTGAACTGCCGCGATATCTTATAAAAAACAAAATGAATTGCGAAATCCTTAACGGTAACTGCCCGGGCAGGTTAGTCAATGCATTTAAGGGGAATGTTCCAGGAACACTTATAAAGGGATAAATTTTAATAGCAATCGATTATATGGGAGTCCCAACATTAAGGAGAATATTATGGCAAAAGCTGAAGCAAAAAAATGTATATCATGCGGAGTAAATCTTATTGAGCGCGGTTATGCGCGATTCCCATGCCCGCAATGCGGAACTGAACTTGGAAGATGTATGAACTGCAGGCACCAGAGTAATAAATATAAATGCGCTAACTGCGGGTTCGAAGGACCGTGAGTATAATGGGTGAAGTTGCAGCAAAAATAAGGATAATGCCCACGGGTATGGATGTCGACCTGAAAAAACTCAGGGAGGAACTTACAAAGGTTGTCCCAAAAGGTGCGCGCCTCCATGGTTTCTCAGAGGAGCCCGTTGCATTCGGTTTGAAAGCCCTGATGGTAGTTGTGAAAGTGGGCGACCTGGAAGGCGGGACCGAGAAAGTTGAAGAGGCATTTGGCAAGGTAAAGGGCGTTGAGAACGTATCGGTTGAAGAGCTCGGCAGGATGTAAGTTTTATATCCTTCTGCATTTCATTTTTTAACAGGGCCTGTAGATCAGGGGTAGATCGTTGCGTTCGCAACGCAAAGGCCGCGGGTTCGAATCCCGCCGGGTCCATCGCGTAAAAAACCATACAAACGAATAATTACCATTGCTCTAGAAATATCAGTAATATGAATTGCTAACCCGATCACATAAGTACCGGCGATAGCCCAATTATCATAAGATGCAGACGAATCATATGCTTTCATGTGAGGCGTGAAGTATTATGCCGATAAAACACTTTGGGGTGTAAATACAAAAGAAGTATTTGTTTAGCTCAGGCACAATTCCTGTCTGAGTAATCCTTCAAGTTCCTGCCGAATAAGAAGGAGAGATTGCTCCCTCCCCCTCTTCTCAGAACGGTACGTGAAAGTTTCCTTTCAT
>JAJRAP010000083.1 GCA_028679855.1 Candidatus Methanoperedens sp. | reverse complement strand
ATCAGTGTTTATTGGGTTTTTAAGATACATAGACGTTTGTATATATGAACCAGATCGATGAACCATAAACCTTTTATCCAGAACTTTCTTCTTAGCATAACATGGTGAGCTCCGAGGAGATTGAAGAATTTTATAAGAAACTTGAAGGGAAACTTACACGTGACGAATTCAAGTCAAAGATCGAAGACAAAATTTTGTGTATGAACGGTCTGTGCGACATTAAGACAGCAGCCATGCTGGTCGCCAGCGAAGTGGGTGTCAATGAAGCCGTTAAAATAAAGGACATGGCGATTGACAGGAGCAATGTGGTCTTTATCGCAAAAGTGCTCTCAGTTAGCGATATCCGTGAATTCTCGCGCGATAACGACACGATAGGGCGCGTTGTGAACCTTAACCTCGCCGATGACACGGGTTCGATAAAAGCTGCACTGTGGGATGAAGCATGCGACCTGGTGAAGATCGGGGATATTAAACCCGGTCAGACATTGAAAGTGAAGGGATATATCAAGGAAGGTAAAAACGGTCTTGAGGTCAATGTGGGAAGAGGCGGTGGGATAGAGCATATTGACAAGGAAGTTTCCGTAAACTTAAAACCCATTAAGATCAACGAAGTAAAGAACGGTATGAACGCCATCAATGTTATAGCTAAGATCATTGATATGGGGACTGTCCGTACATTCCAGCGAAAGGATGGAATGGCAGGTAAAGTACGCAACATTACCATAGGCGATGATACTGGCAAAATCCGGCTGACTTTATGGGATGCAAAGGCTGATGCAACGGAGTTTAAAGCAGGGGATACAGTGGAGGTCATGAATGCTTACGCCCGTGAGAACAGTTTCAGCAACCAGGTGGAAATACAGTTAGGTTCAGGCGGGAGCATTGTAAAGAGCAGTGCTGAAGTGAATTATTCAGAGCCCCTTACACCCATCGCTGATATCGGGATCAATTCATCATACAGCGTTTCCGGGCATGTTTCGGGGCTGGACGAGATACGTGAATTTGAGCGCGCGGATGGGACAAAGAATAAGGTTTCGAATATCTACATTTCGGATGATACTGGACGGATAAAAGTGGTGCTCTGGGGTGAACATGCTGAAATTGTTAATGGACTGGATATCGGGAGCGAGATACGTATCATCGATGCTTATGCAAAGCCTGGGAGAAATGAGGAAGTGGAACTTTCCGCCGGAGCGAGGACAAGCATACAGATATTGCGGAAATAGAAATAATTGGTTATTGAATTTAGGGGACTGCGCAGAGAAAAGCTCCTTGCCCGAAGCCCGCGGCGCGGATTGGTAGGGAAGAGGGTATATGGGTTTGAGTGGGTTGTGGTGGCTCGGGGTGGAATGGTTTCACTTTTGCTTCTACAGATAGTTATTAATTCTCCAGGCGCATGATATATCGGGGATAAATGATAAAAAAGATGAGAGGTTCGCCATGATATATTATCATGCCAAAATGCTATGTACAGGCCTCGTACTATTTGTACGGGGTATACCGTGACTCAGCCATATGCCCAATATAAATTTCAAGCACCTTCGTCCCGACCTCCCCGATACCCTCGCCCGCGCCACATTCGACATCCATGAAAATAATACTTTCGCACCGCTCTAATTAGCTTTAAACCATACTAACGCTTTAGATAATATGAATAATGTGCACCACACAAAATAAATTGTGCACTGGAGAAAATTATGGT
Organism: Candidatus Methanoperedens sp.; assembly: GCA_028679855.1. Classification (GTDB taxonomy): domain Archaea; phylum Halobacteriota; class Methanosarcinia; order Methanosarcinales; family Methanoperedenaceae; genus Methanoperedens. Next base: position 922 of record JAJRAP010000083.1, on the reverse strand, counting down.
AGAAAGAAAGGGTCTGGAAGATTTACCGGGCGTTGGTCCGGCAACAGCAGAGAAATTAAAAGAAGCAGGTTATGGCTCGATAGAAGCCATAGCAGTATCGTCATCCTCAGAGCTTGCGAGCGTTGCTGAGATAGGAGAGTCGACCGCGCAGAAAATAATCAACGCAGCGCGCCAGGCTGCTGATGTGGGCGGTTTTGAGACTGGCGACCAGGTTCTTGAGCGCAGGAAGCTTGTAGGCAAACTCAGCTTCGGTACAAAGGCATTTGACGAACTGATGGGCGGCGGCATCGAGACCCAGGCAATAACAGAATTCTACGGCGAGTTCGGCTCAGGAAAGACGCAGGTTGGGCACCAGATGGCTGTGAACGCGCAACTGCCGGTCGAGGAAAAAGGTCTTGGAGGCTCGGTGATAATCATAGACACTGAAAACACATTCAGACCTGAGAGGATAACACAGATGGTAAAGGGGCTATCTGCGAGAATGGGGACTGAATACGATCCTGAGGAAATCCTGAAAAACATCCATGTGGCTAAAGCATACAATTCAAATCATCAGATATTGCTGGTGGATACAGCAATGGACCTTGCAAACAAGTTAAAAGACACTGATAAACCCGTTCGTTTGCTGATAGTTGATTCTCTTACGGCTCATTTCAGGGCAGAGTATGTGGGGCGCGGCACTCTGGCAGACAGGCAGCAGAAGCTCAACAAGCACATGCATGATCTGATGAAGTTCGGCAGCCTGTACAATTCCGCAATACTTGTGACAAACCAGGTGATGTCAAAACCTGATGCGTTCTTCGGCGACCCTACTAAACCAATAGGCGGCCATATCGTGGGGCATACTGCTACGTTCAGGCTCTACCTTCGCAAGTCCAAAGGGGAAAAGAGGATAGCGAGACTTGTGGACTCTCCAAATCTT
>JAJRAP010000082.1 GCA_028679855.1 Candidatus Methanoperedens sp. | reverse complement strand
GGAACCGGAATCTCTTCTGGAAATTGCTAAACAGGAAGAAACAGCCAAAAAACGTGGAAAATTGACCATCTATTTTGGCGCTGCACCCGGTGTCGGGAAAACCTATTCCATGCTCTCTGATGCCAGAATGCGTAAACATGAAGGAATTGATGTTGCTGTCGGTTACGTTGAAACACACGGCAGGGCAGAGACCGAAACACTCCTTGAAGGTCTGGAAACTATTCCCCTCGTTGTTACTGAATATAAAGGTGTACAGCTTGCGGAGATGGATTTAGATGGTGTTCTGGCGCGAAGACCAGGGCTTGTACTTGTTGATGAATTAGCCCATACAAATGCTCCTAATTCCCGCCACGTTAAGCGCTATCAGGACGTAGAGGAGCTCCTGAATGCAGGAATTGATGTATATTCAACCCTGAACGTGCAGCATCTTGAAAGTTTAAATGACATCGTCTTCCGTATAACTGGAATTCGTGTCAGTGAAACCATCCCGGACACTTTTTTCCAGTTAGCGGATGAGATCAAACTTGTAGATCTTCCCTTTGAGGAGCTGCTCAAAAGGTTGAAAGAAGGAAAAGTTTATACAAAGGATATGGCAGAAAATGCTGCCAGGCGTTTCTTTAAGCCCGGAAATTTACTTGCACTTCGTGAAATGTCGCTGCGGCTTGTGGCAGGCAGCGTAGACGAGAAAATGCTTCAGTACATGAGGGCACATGCAATTGCCGGACCCTGGTCTGCTACGGAGCGCATCCTGGTAGGAGTATTAGCCAGCCCTTATGCTGAGCAACTGGTCCGCTCAGCCTTTCGTATAGCCTCTGAGATGAATGCGGAATGGGTTGCACTCTATGTAGAAACCGCCAGACATGCGCAAGTTTCCGATAAAGAACGGGAATGGCTTAAAAATGCCCTGGATCTCGCTGAAAAGCTGGGTGGACGTGCCGTCTGGATCAAAGGGGATGATGTTGCGCAAGAGATAACCCGCTATGCACAGAGCCATAATGTAACAAAGATCGTAATGGGCAAACCCAGGCGCTTTGGATTGTTTCCATCTCTTGCCCGGAAGATCATGGTAAGTACAAGAGACATTGATGTTTTCCTCTTTGCAGGCAAAAGCGAACAACCTGTACCTGAGAAAAAAATAGGTATAATCAGTCCGCTAAATTTTGTCATAAGCGCACTTGCCGTTATTCTTGGTTCTTTACTCGGTTTTCTTTTTAGAGATATTCTTGGTCAGATTAACTTACTATTCTTAATGCTTCTACCTGTTGTATTGATCGCTATTTTCCTAGGGAGAGGTCCATCTATCTTTGCAGCAGTCTTAAGCGTTCTCATTTTTGATTTTTTGTTTATTCCACCATATTTCACCTTTGCCGTTTCAGATGTAAGATATTTTTTATCTTATATCTTATTCATTGCGTTTGCCTTTGTAATAGGCAATCTTGCATCCAATCTTCAATACAAAGTACAGCAGCTTCAACAAAGCGAGTCCAGAAACATAGCATTATATGAATTAAGCCAGGACCTGGTCACTGCCCAAAACATTGATCAGGTTTTGCACCTGATGATCCGTCACACAAGACAAATTTTCCAGTGCGACATGGCTATTTTCCTTCCTGAAAATGGAGAAGTTTCGGTCAGGGCTTCTACCGACAGGTTTCAGGTAAATCCGAAAGAACTTGGTATAGCAACCTGGGTATGGCATAATGGTGAACCTGCCGGTATGGGTACAGATACGCTCCCAGAAGCATGGGCGTACTATTTTCCTATGAAAACGACAGATACAGTAAAAGGTGTTGTGGGATTTCATTTCGACAATCCTGAGCAGATCCTTACCCCTGAAAATAAAGTTGTAATTGATACTATTGCCCGGCTGGGAGCTCTGGCGATTGAAAGGATTGGCTCGAAGGAATGATATGGTATTTTCAGGATTCATTTCGAATCAAAATAGAAAAACATAAACACGGGAGTTACTATAACATCTGATTAGGAATGGAGATTGAAAAACATGGGACTGAAAGAATGGATTATCCCGCAGGATAAACACTTTTTTAATATGCTCGAGAACGAATCGAATAACGTGCTGGACGGCTCAAACGCCTTTCTTGACATGCTCAAAAATTATGAAAACATTAAAGAAAAGCAGCAGAAAATAAAAGATATTGAACACCAGGGGGACGATTTTGTCCATGAGATATTTGAAGAGCTCAATAAGTCCTTCATAACCCCGATAGACCATGAAGACATATCCGCGCTTGCCTCAGCGTTCGACGATGTGCTGGATTACATCGACGGCACAGCGACGCGCCTCATCCTTTATGAGATAAAAAAGCCGGAAGAGAACATGATAAAACTGGCAGAAGTGCTGGCAAAGCAGGCTGCTGAGCTTAATACGGCGCTTGGCGGTCTGCGCAATATCAAGAATCCGAAGGATATTGAAAAACGCTGCATAGAGGTGAACAGGCTTGAAAATGTGGCTGACGACCTGTATAAGAAATCAGTGGCTGATCTTTTCAAACGGACAGATGCCATAGAGATCATGAAGCTGAAAGAGATATATGAACGTCTCGAGTTCGCGACTGATAAGTGTGAGGATGCTGCGAACGTCATAAGCGACATCGTGGTGAAGAACAGTTAAGGAGCGTCGATTTTGGATTCCTTTGTTATAATAACCATTCTCCTTGCCCTGTTATTTGATTTTATAAACGGGTTCCATGACTCTGCCAATGCTATAGCTACAGTAGTGGCGACAAAAGTACTCTCACCATTAAAGGCTGTCACGATGGCAGCCGTATTCAACCTTATAGGACCTCTTGTTTTCGGCACTGCCATAGCAGCTATGATAGGAAAAGGCATCATTGACACAAGTATAGTCACAGTGAACCTGATCTTTGCAGCTCTTGCAGGCGCTGTGATCTGGGATATGATCACATGGCATCTCGGTCTTCCCACATCAAGCAGCCACGCGCTTGTCGGAGGGCTTGTTGGAGCAGGGATCGCTGCATCAGGTGTCAGTTCAGTACATGCATCAGGTGTGGAGAAAATCGTAATTTTCATGATAGTATCCCCGATAATAGGTCTTGCAATAGGATTTTTATTTGCTCTATTCATAATGAGGGGTTTTCGGAAATCACATCCATCAAAGATAAACAACTATTTCAGGAAACTTCAGCTCTTCTCAGCCGCTTTTTATTCACTGACCCACGGCACAAATGATGCACAAAAAACAATGGGAATTATTGCGCTGCTTCTGGTTGCAGAAGGTATTTCTACCCCTATGGATGCCACATCTTTCCCTATTCCGCTCTGGGTGATCTTTTCATGCGCCACTGCCATAGGTCTTGGTACATTCTTTGGCGGGTGGCGCATTGTGAAAACAATGGCGCAGAGGGTGACGCGCCTGCGCCCTTATCAGGGGTTTGCCGCAGAAACTTCAAGCGGTATAGTACTTGCATTTATGGCACACTGGGGAATACCAGTTAGCACCACGCATGTTATTTCCTCATCGATACTGGGTGTCGGGGCAACGAATAAGCTTTCGGCGGTCAGGTGGGGTATCGCACGGAAGATAGTCGGGGCATGGATACTGACGATCCCTGCAGCCGCTATCATCGCCGCTGCAACTTATCTGGCTATGAAAACGCTTTTTTGACACAGCAAAGTATTATACTTCAAAAAGGCAATCTGGATATAATGTTGAAGGATAAAACAAAGCTCGTCATATGGCCAGTGTATCTGGATGCCACCAAATCAAGAGGAGAAGGCAGGATACTTTCGGCGAAAGTTTCAGTAAAATCACCGGTTTTAAGAGAGATAGAAAAAGCAGCAAGGGAATTGAACCTGAACCCTGTTGTGGAAACTGATAAATCCTATCCAAAATCGTGGTGGCAAACAGGCGGAAGGGTGCTTGTAGATAAGAAAGGTCCGAAATCCCTTATAACAAAACAGATAGCTTTGAAGATAAATGAGACCAGGACAAAAAAATGATCGACCTGCACACGCATTCCACTTTCAGCGATGGTGAATTGATACCCAGTGAACTTGTGCGCCGGGCAGTTGTGAAGGGGTATAAGGCAATAGCGATAACAGACCATGCCGATTTTACAAATATTGAGCATATCCTGTCGTGTATGAAGAATATTAAATCTCTTGAGGCAGATTATGATATCAGGGTGTTTACTGGCGTTGAATTGACGCATGTGCCGCCAGGGAAAATCCCGAAGCTTGTTAAGAAGGCAAGACTCCTTGGGGCTGAGATAATCGTGGTGCACGGCGAGACGATCGTTGAACCAGTTCCTGAGGGTACCAACCAGATCGCTGTAACCCTTGATATTGATATCCTTGCTCATCCAGGACTTATAACTACAGAGGATGTTGAGCTTGCACGGGATAATGATATAGCCCTTGAAATAACTTCTCGATGCGGGCATAACCGCACTAACGGTCATGTAGCCCGCGTTGCCCAGGAAGCAGGGGCGTCTCTCATAGTAAATACCGACACACATGCGCCTTCTGATCTGATCACGGATGAGATGGCTTTAAAGGTCGCAATTGGGGCAGGTCTTGATGAAAAAAGTGCGCGCAAAGCCACACTCTCGCAACCTTTAAGCCTGATAAAAAACATATAAATAAATGTTTTTCGAAAGGTATATATATAAGATGATCTATGTATAGAATACCTTTTTAGAGGTCGAAAATTGAAAAGACTGGGAGCTATTCTTCATATAATGGACAAACTATTGATCTTGCGAGCCGATAGCACGCTTGAACCTAGTGTTCTGCGTGAGAATCTGTTGGTTGTGACAAGAAAGATGAAGAGAATAGGTAAGATCAAGGAAATTTTCGGTCCTGTGAATGCTCCTTACATTTCGATCAAGATGTTCAAAGATATCAATGCCTCTGAAATCAAAGGTATGAAAAACGAAAGAGTCTATTTACAATAATTTAATAGGACGGATTTCTGAATGATAGAAGAAGAAAAAGTAAAAGAAATTGTAAGTGAAAAGTCAGAACGCGAGAAAATAAAAGAGGGTATACGAAAGAAGAAAGAAAAACAGAAGCTGGGGCAGTTCGAAAAAGCCACTATTGAGTGCCCTGAATGCAAGAGTCATACCCTTGTACACGACTATGAACGCGCTGAGCTTGTATGCAATGAATGCGGTCTTGTTGTTGATGATGAATTTATTGACCAGGGACCTGAATGGAGGGCTTTTGACCACGACCAGAGGATGAAACGCTCCAGAGTAGGTGCCCCGATGACCTATACGATACACGACAAAGGTCTCTCCACGATGATCGACTGGAGGAACAGGGACTCGTACGGCAAATCCATCTCATCCAAGAGCAGGGCGCAGCTTTATCGCCTCCGAAAATGGCAGAGGCGCATACGAGTAAGCAATGCAACTGAAAGGAACCTGGCTTTTGCTCTTTCAGAGCTTGACAGGATGGCATCAGCGCTTGGTCTGTCAAGGAACGTAAGGGAAACCGCGGCTGTTGTATACCGCAAAGCCGTGGAAAAGAACCTTATCAGAGGACGGAGTATCGAGGGCGTGGCAGCCGCCGCGCTGTATGCTGCATGCAGGCAGTGCAATGTTCCGCGCACGCTGGATGAAATTGGCGAAGTCTCAAGAGTCAGCAGGAAGGAAATTGGAAGAACTTACAGGTTCATATCAAGAGAACTCGGTCTCAAGTTGGTACCAACGTCACCCATCGACTATGTTCCGCGATTCTGCTCAGGATTGACACTTCGGGGCGAAGTGCAGTCAAAAGCCGTGGAGATACTCAGGCAGGCTTCAGAGAAGGAACTCACAAGCGGCAGAGGTCCAACTGGAGTGGCTGCAGCAGCTATATACATCGCATCTATCCTGTGCGGAGACAGAAGGACGCAACGCGAGGTCGCCGAGGTCGCAGGCATCACTGAAGTGACCATACGTAACAGGTATAAGGAACTGGCTGAAGAACTGGATATTGAGATCATCCTTTAATGTACGTCAAAGACTCAATCATTGAAGCCCGGATTAAAAAAACTAAAGAGTGGTTTTTTGAACCTTGATAGAACCTGATCGAAATCGTATAAAAATGCATAATTAATATTAACTGCCTCGCGAAGCACCTGTTCCGCGTTCCGCGCCGAGACCGCATCCATGCTTTTCCAATTGTCATGCGTTTTCAGTCTCTTTATCAATAAAATACTCCTTTTGCTTCTCAAGAAGCGCAAGTTGCGTTTGGGTATTCTTAATTTCATATTTTTTTATTTTTAACCGATATTTTTCTTCTGATTTTTTATCAATCTTATCTGATGCTGATAGAGGCCAAATTTTATCCAAGTTTTCAGTAAAGAAATAATCGCTGCGATTTTGTAACATATTATCACTAAGTCTCTCATTATATAGCCTATTTTCAATAAATGAGACGTTGGTAGGATCTATTTCAATTCCAAGAGAATTCCGCTGTAATTGCTTAGCTACAACAAGTGTTGTTCCTGTACCGGCAAAGGGATCAAAAACCATATCACTTACGTTTGATGAAGAAAGGATTATCCTTGTAAGCAATTGAACGGGTGACTGTTGTTTATGCAAACGCTCTCCATTATCCAATCGCAAAGGTTCGTCTCCAGCAAAATAACCTGAAGTAAGCTCTCTGATATCATCCCAGACATCTGTTACGAACATACCATTTGGTCGTTCGTATTTATCTGTAACTAATAATGGCGGATCGATCCGTAGTTTATTGAATACCCGCGGTGTCTTACCTTTTGTAGCAAATGCTATTATTTGATAATGTTTGCCAAAACGGGCTTCGCAGGGGACAGCTGATGTTTTTTTCTTCCAGATTATTAAATTCTGGAATACCCAACCTGTTGATAGCAGCGTTTCCAGCACGAATTGAGCGTTTTTCTCTCTTTGCATGAAATAAATGGAGCCGCCATCGGATGTGCGTTCGTAAATCAATTTACAGACCCTTTTCATCCAATCCCAGTATTCCGATGCTGCCATCTCATCGTTATGGATATTATACTCTTTACCCTGATTAAACGGGGGATCAAGGAAAGTCAGGTCAAACCTTTCATATGATGCTGTCTTAAGGAACTGTTCGCAACCGCCCTGAATTATTTCACATCTCATATTATCAACCCTCATCTAAGCAATGAATCTAATTAAGATTGATTTCAATGTTCAAGATAGTTAATTTATCATTTAAATCGTTGTAATCATGCTTTCTTTCGGATAAATAGTAAAGTATCAATGCTGAGACGAAATCATTCTTCTCAACCATATTTCTATTGAAAACCTTCATCAGATTATATGTGATTTTGCCTATCTCAAGAACAAATTTTTTCACATCTATTTCTTTTCTGATGATTAACCGCGCAAAAAGCATCTTTACTTCTTGTCTTGATCTAAGGTCAAATTTTGAAGTAAGCATATCGCCAACAAGGCTTTCGATTTTTTCGGCTATTTTATTTTCAATATCAGTACTTTTATCATAAATATCAAGATACTGGGTTTTAGCCTGCTCTATAATTCCAACATCGCTGCAGACTGAAATTGACTCCGTATTTTCTCTCCAATATTTTCTGGTTATATGGAATCCGAGGTTCATCCTGTTAAGATTAATCGAACTCACAACCAGATACTTATCTGTGATAATGAGTTTTGCATGAATGTCCTCAATCGTTCGAATACCGATATCCTGAGATAAAAGCTCACGAACCATATTATTCATCCTGTCCTGAAAGTCCATGCTTGTAGCACCGCTCAATATTCGAATATCAAGCCCTTTTAACCGCATTTTAATCAAGAATGATGTAAATTCAGGGTCGGTAAAACTCTCTGCTGAGATATATGCAAACTCTGAAGCGCTCGAAATTATTGACATAAAAAAATCGCGTCCTCTGCAATCAAAAGGAGTTAAATATAATATATCTTCAATTGGAATATTTACAGGACAAAGAGATGAAGGGTAATGCCTGATCCAATGGTTCCTGTGGGTCTCAGTTTCAATAACCCTGGGTAATTCAAATAATAACGGATTATCATCCAAATTGATCATCATCATTTCTAAAAATCAATACAGCATCAAGCTCCTGGGTTTGAGTAAAATTCGCTGAAAGTGAAATGGCGCTTTTGTCTGTTACAATAAATTATCCATGAAATGAATACCATCTGCCCACTGCCGTCGTAGTTCTTTCTGGATCTCCAACATTCCATTTACAAAAATAAAGTCTTGCGCCGTTTTTTTCGATATTTTGAAATAAGTTAGTAACTTCAACCTGGATATCCTCGTTGATACTGTCATAAGGAAGGGTTATGATTTCAACCCTGACCCCTTCACTTAATTTGTTGTTTAAAACACTGAATACCTGTGGGTCATGAATCTGAAAAACCGCAATTCGAATAAATTCCTCTGCATGGTTTAATTCGCTAATTATTCTATCAATTACGTTTGTACTGAATTCAAATATTTTCATTTATCACCATATTTCTCCAGATATCCCATCAGTTTGATGATTAAAACGAATTATTTGTATATACATCCTTCTATTGAGCTGCATAATACCTATAACAGAGTTATGAATTTCGTTATAACCCATAGACTCTTACTGCCATTACCTCGCGGAGCAACTGTTCCGCGCTCCTTGTCGAGACAGTATCCATGCTTTTCATGATAATGGGATAATCATACCCTTCAAGCATCATCCTCACAAGCTTTCCTTCCCCGCCTGCTATAACATATTCTATATCCCTGTGTTTCCCAAGCAACGTATCAAGTGAATATCTCACTTTGTCTGCGTGGTGCCTGACATCCTCCTCTACCAGGCTCTGGAACCGCTTCTGGCTCCAACCGCCCTTTGAGTGCTTACCCATCACACTGCTTCTTACCACCTCATGTTCAACAAATACATCATCTTCCACTATCCCGATGAACGTCTCGCCCGCATGAGCATTTATGACCAGTGTTTTATCTCTTTTAAGACTGTTTTTTAAGGTTTCGAGATCAAAACGCCGCTCAAGTGAATATTTTGAATGCAAAATCGGAAAAACAGTGAGCATCACCAATTTGATTATCCCGTCTGTATCATAAAAAATAACTTTGCCAGTATGAGAATCTATTTTTTCAATAAGAGCACGTTCAGAACTGTCGATCAGAGATGCTATATCAGATGGTATATTGGCAGTAGTTTCATCCTTTGCAAGATATATTGTTATCAATGTGGCAGTCTTTGACTGTATTGAATCAAGCAAAAATAGAATGTCATAAAGCCTGTTCTTAAAAAAATTTTCAGAAAAACGGAAATTCAACTCCCCCTTTGTTTCTTTCTTGAGTTTTACAAGTTCATACTCAAGCGATCGTATCTGCTGCTTTGCCTCATTTAATTCCCTGTCAACTTCCTGCCTGGAAGCAAGCGTTTTTTTAGTTTTATCCCCCTTTTTCTCAACCTGCAGCTTAAGTTTGCTGTTCTTTTCTTCGAGCTCTAAAATTTTTGCCTTCAAAGCATTAATTTCATCTTTCTTAAACAGATCAAGCAATGCCCTCGCCTCTTAAACTTCTTACTTTTAGAACGATATAAGATACTCTATTATCAATAAATTCAATTCGGTCGTTTATACAGATAACCCTTTCACCGACCTCTCCTGCTTTTAACCCGGTCACTTTGCTAAAAGCGATAGCTAAAAGAGAATCCCCATCTATAACAGGCTTCTTTCCTGAATGGATTTCCTTATTCATAGAAACGCTGATATGTATGGAAAGAACAGATTTTCCATTTAAAAAAAAAGATAAGCTTCCCGGATTTCCCTTATACTCACCAACAAGCAAAAATGGTTCACCTGAGAGCGCCTCACGACTGGTCTTTCCCCGAGTTACATATTCCCAGCCCGTAAATCTACCCAGATGTTTGCAAAAAGTGCGTGTTTTGGAAGAAGGTTTACGTGCTGTGGTAATGATCATTCGGTT
>JAJRAP010000081.1 GCA_028679855.1 Candidatus Methanoperedens sp. | reverse complement strand
TTATATACCCTGAGTCCCCGCTTACGTTCGCTAAAACTACGCAAATTGTTTTTATTGATACCTGCTCTTCAATCTATTTTATGGGTAGAAGTAAGTGTGGAAGCCATTTATTGATGTTTATTTATAAAATCCAAGCGAATCATGACGCCATAGCTACACTATAGCCGCACATTAAAAAAGTTTATATCTTGCCAGGATGCATGTTCATAGGTCGCGGAAAAGTAAAATTAGTCAAATGAGGAGTGTTCACAAAATTCATGTCACTTGATAAGATTTTTAGACCTAATAGCATTGCATTGATCGGAGCAAGCGAAAATAGTGGTTCTGTCGGTTATATATTGATGAAAAACCTCACAGAATCAGGGTATAAAGGGAATGTTTATCCAGTCAGTCTTAATAAGTCTGAAATTCTTGGAATAAAAGCCTATACAACGGTTTTTCAACTCCCCGAAATTGCTGACCTTGCTATAATTGCCATTCCAGCAAAAGCAGTCCCTGATGTTGTGGAGCAATGTGGACAGGCTGGAATAATCGGGATCATTATTATTTCAGCCGGATTTAAGGAAATTGGACTCGAGGGAAAAGCTCTTGAGGAAAGGATCCTCGAAATAAAGAAAAAATATAATTTGCATATCATTGGACCGAACTGCCTTGGCATTATCCATACTGATGTCAATCTTAATGCAACTTTTATCCCCGGAATGCCAAAAGCAGGCAATATCGCTTTTATCTCCCAGAGCGGTGCGCTGGGTTCTGCAATCCTTGACCTTGCCGCGCATGAAAACATCGGCTTTAGCAATTTTATCTCGGTGGGCTCGATGATCGACGTTGATTTCGGGGACTTGATAGACTATTTTGGGACTGATCCAAAAACAAAGAGCATATTGATGTATGTAGAAGGCATCACTAGCGCCAGAAAATTCATCAGCGCTGCGAGGCACTTTACTCTAACAAAACCTGTCATCGTGGTTAAATCAGGCAGGTTTGCCGAAGGCGCAAAAGCTGCGTCCTCCCATACAGGGTCTCTTACAGGAGAAGATACCGTATATGACGCAGCATTTAAACGAGCTGGAATAGTGCGAGTCAGCGATATTGCCGACCTGTTCAATTGTGCTGAAGCTTTGAGCATGCAATCACTGCCTGAAGGTCCCAACCTTGTGATCATTACGAATGCAGGCGGACCAGGAGTGATGGCAGCGGATGCCACCATATCCAGGGGCGGAAAGCTTGCTCAACTGAGCCCTGGAACACTGGAGAAACTTAACAGAGTTTTGCCCCCCCACTGGAGCGGGGCAAATCCGATAGACATCCTGGGGGATGCAAGGTCTGACAGGTACAGCTCCGCAGTGGAAGCCTGCATGATGGATAATAATGTTGACGGCATACTGGTAATATATACCCCACAGGGTGGAGAAGATCCTGCCCGGATCGCAAAAAACATTGTTGGCATTTGTAAGAACAGGGTTTCCCGGAAGACTTGTTTGACCTCTTTCATGGGGTATGAAAAGGTGGAAGAAGCTAACCATATTTTTACTGAAAACGGCATTCCCACATATTCTACACCTGAACAGGCGGTAGCGACCTTCATGTATATGTGCCAGTATAAATCCAATATTGAATTGCTGTATGAAACTCCGGCTGAACTGCCAGTGGAAAGTCTTCCTCCGAAAGGTCCTCTGACATCGATAATAAGGAATGTAGCACGTGAAAATCGTGAAACTTTGACCGGAATGGAATCAATCCAACTTCTGGAATTCTACAACATCCCTGTCTTGAAAACCCTGATGGCAAAAAATACGGATGAAGCTGCTATCTGTGCTTCACGTGTTGGTTATCCTGTGGTACTCAAGGTTCTTTCTCCCCAGATTGTTCATAAAACCGATGTAAAGGGAGTCAGGCTTGATATTGGAAATGAGACCGAGGTCAGGGAGGCTTTTGAGGAGATTATTAATCAAGCCAGGAAATATGCTCCTGATGCGCGGGTCATCGGCGTCACAGTACAGCACATGAATAAAAACCATGGTGTGGAGATAATCATCGGGGCAAAAACCGATTCGCTTTTCGGTCCAGTTATCATGTTCGGAAGGGGCGGTATTGAAACGGAACTTTATAAAGATATTGCTTTTGGCATCCCACCCCTTAACCAGACGCTGGCAAGAAGGATCATGGAGGAAACAAAGGTCTTCAGGCTGCTGAAAGGATTCAGGAACATGCCACCTGTTAATATCAAACTTTTGGAGGAGATAATTGTGCGTTTTTCTCAGATGCTTGTTGATTTTCCGCAGTTGAAAGAAATCGAGATCAATCCATTGCTGGTAGATGAAAACGGGGCTTTTGCACTTGACGCCCGCGCAGTGATAGATAAAGAACGTTTATCTTCAAAATTCGAACACCATGAGCATCTTGTGATCACCCCATATCCGGAAAAGTACACAGCACTGTGGAAGATGCGCGATGGGCGAACGGTAATCCTCCGACCTATAAAACCTGAGGATGAACCTCTCTGGCTTGAGATGTTTCACAACTTCTCCGAAGAGTCGATACGTTTCAGGTTATTCGAACTGATTAAAGAGCCGATAGAGCATGAGTTCAGTGTTAGGTACTGTAATATTGATTATGACAGGGAACTTGCTATCGTGGCAGAACTTGAGGAAAAGGGACGCAAAAGAATGGCTGGCGTTGTCAGGCTTCTGGTTGATCCTGATAGGAGATCCGGAGAACTGGCATTCATAGTTGCAGATCCCTGGCAGGGTGTTGGTCTTGGTTCGAAAATGATAGATTATATGATCGAGATATGCAGGGATAAAAAAATTGAGACGCTCTATGCGGTCATGCTTCCTGATAATCACAGGGCGATAAGACTGATGAAGGAATTGGGCTTCACTATTACATTTTTGAAGGATGATACGGTGAAGGCTATGATGAACCTGAAAGAAGAGTAATTGTGGAGTTGGGGTTATGGCATATGACAGGATAACAGGATGGACAGGAAATTTATGTAAAAGGATAAGCACCATAATTACTACAACGGCACTCCCACTGATGGAAGTTCATGGGAAAGTGGAAATGTCTCCATCCGAAGTACGGTGCAAAAAATAGCCGTTTGTCAATAAATCATACCTTCAAATAATATAATGATCTCGGATTTCTTTCATCTCGCAATCTATCGTCATCTCTTTTCACCTCTTCGAGAAGATCGTACATGCTGCGGCTTAAACTGAGGTCAGAACGCTATACCGAATGCATGAAGCAGCATTATAAGGATCGCACCGGGAATTCCCAATAGTGCGCAGATTAATACTACTGTAGCGGAATAAGCAATGTCTAATTTAAAAATAATGTTGCCCATAGCAAGAAGAATGAGACCCAGTATTGAATTTACAATCAGGTACTTTGCAGCCCTCAAAACAATATATACAGCAATCACAGCTATAATTGCCAAAACTAAGATTATTGTCTCGACTGCCATTAATATTGAGTGGAACCTTATATGTATTAAGCATTTTGGTTCCTCTAATTTAATTGCATTATAATATTATGCGCAAGCGAAAAGATTATTAGCACTTAGAATAAATAGAATCTATGAGGCGGTAAGATTTATGGACACATTCTGGACAATAGTTGTGATTCTGGTGATCCTCTGGCTATTGGGATTTTCGCTCGGTTTAGTTGGTAGCTTAATCCATATATTGCTGGTGGCTGCTATCATCGTGATACTGATCAGAATCATCCAGGGACGCAAACCATTGTAGCCATTCCAGTTGAAAAATGGGTGTTCGATACGGAAAATTGTGAAAAAAACATTTGAGGTCGCATGCCTCAAGGGAGTGCAAGCGCATGATGC
>JAJRAP010000080.1 GCA_028679855.1 Candidatus Methanoperedens sp. | reverse complement strand
TAACAAGCATGTAACCCCGTTCCACAAGTTCAACAGGAACATTAAAAGCCTCTGCAACGGCATTTCTTACTATCCCTTCTCCAACCCCGATGCGCAGTTCCTCGATGGCAAGTCGCGCAAGGTAAACTGTCTCAACAGGCTTAGATGCGCCGAAAAGATACTGGAGGTTCTTTATTTTGGCATCCTGCGACCCTTTGCCCGCAAGACCTGCGATTTTCTGGAATCTTGAAAATACATCGCGTATGGAGAGCTGTTCTTCAGAAAAAAAATCAAAATGACCTTTGCGATTTGCTATTGCTTTTTCTGCAGCTGTGCCGACATCTCCAGTCTCCCTAACAAATTCTTCTATGCGCCGAACCGGGAGCGATGATGTCTTTGCGATGGCGGTGTATAACAGGCTTGTCCCGATCCCGAGTTCTTTTTCGCTCCAGACGGGGAACACACTTCCCATTATAAAACGGGTGGCGATCTCAAGTTCGTCGTCATCCACTTCCTTAAGGAATGACGCTACCACCGAGGTCATTTCAAGAGAACTTGATATCCCTGTCAATTTTTTACATACTTCTGCGAAGGTCTCAAAAGATGTCATTACTATAAAAAGTATGTAAAAAAATAAAAGGGGTAACCCCTTTTATTCATTTCTGTGTATTATTGCCAAGAACTGTTGCGTGTATTTTAGCAACGTCAGTACCGTGGCAGATTGTGCAGTCCTTTCCCCTTGACATATGTATTATTACCAGATTGCCATTACTGGGTTTAAGAGAATCGGGCGGTGGCGCATGGCACTGTTCGCAGACTGAGTAATGACCCGGTCCTTCACCCTTCGCTAATACTGGTGTCTTCGGTGGAGTTCCATGACAGCTATCGCATGTAAGATCAACTGTTCCTTCACCTATGTGTATAGGATGCACCTGAGTGCCATGGCAGTTGACACATAGTTTTCCACCGTTTATATGAAGAGATAGCTTTTCTGATTCTGTGTGGCACAGGTCACATTTTATTGTACCAGCTGATACCTTCGGGGCAGCTGAGGGGGTTATGGCGGCAGAAGGCGCTGTAGCCACAGGGGTCTCTTGTGGTTTTACCGCAGGCGGCTGTTCCCCTGGTGCTGCTTTTTCCCTCGGTCCTCCAAGAAAATAAAAGCTGGCAGCCGCAATAAGTATTATGGCGACTATAATCGCTATATAAACAGGAACTTTTGTATCTTTTTCGTTCATTGGATGTATCACCCTTCTGTTAAATATGGCTTTGTATGTTTTAAATGTTTTGGTTTTATCATAGTGAGTGTATTTTAAACCGGCATTTACATCATTTCCGGTGAAAAGTTAATAAATAGAAAACATATATTAAGCCAACATGACAGATAAATACGAACAGGTGATCGAGCTTGCAAAGCGCCGCGGCTTCCTCTGGAACTCATTTGAATTATATGGCGGTACTGCTGGTTTTTACGATTACGGGCCACTTGGTGCAATGCTCAAGCGCCGCGTTGAGAACATCTGGCGCGAAATATTTGTGATCAATGAAGGGTATTACGAGATAGAATCACCCACTATCGGGATAGAGGACGTCTTTATCGCATCAGGACATGTCGGGGGCTTCTCAGACCCGCTGACCGAATGCCAGAAGTGCAATGAGGCTTTCAGGGCAGACCATCTTGTAGGTGATGTTGTAGATAATCCTGATACGTTGAGCGCAGATGATCTCACCGTGGTCATCGGCAAACATAATATAAAATGCCCTGAATGCGGCGGAGCGCTGGGTAAAGTATATGAGTTTAATCTAATGTTCAAAACCAGCATAGGTCCAGGCGGAAAAAGAGCCGGGTATCTTCGACCCGAGACAGCGCAGGGAATGTTCGTTGACTTCCCGCGCCTCCTGAAGTTCTACCGTGACCGCCTTCCTTTTGGCGTCACGCAGATAGGAAAAGCCTACCGCAACGAGATCTCACCCCGGCAGGGCGTGATACGCCTTCGAGAGTTCACGCAGGCAGAAGCTGAGATATTCATCGACCCCAGGGACAAGACTCATCCGAAATTCAGCGAAATTTCTGATATTGCACTTATCCTCTACTCGCAGGAAGGTCAGGCTCGGGGAAGTTCTGAAAAGAGAACGATCAAAGAAGCTGTACAGAACGGCATTATCGCCCATGAGTTCCTGGGGTACTGCCTTGCAAGGACATATCAGTTCCTCATTCGCGTTGGCGTGTCCCCTGAGAAATTGCGATTTCGCCAGCACATGAAAGACGAGATGGCACATTATGCCGTCGACTGCTGGGATGCAGAGATACAGAGCGACAGGTTCGGATGGGTAGAGGTCGTGGGGATCGCGGACAGGACTGATTATGACCTTAAAGCCCATGCGAAGCAGAGCGAAACTGAACTGAATGTTCATGTATCCTATGATAAACCAGTAAGGATTGAGCGATTTGCTGTAAAGCCCAACATGGGTATCCTTGGACCTCGATTCAAGGGAAAAGCAGGAAAGATCGCGAATGCGCTGAAGTTATTGAAATCTGAAGACCTGTCGGGTGAGATCATTGAAGTGGTTGTTGATGGCGAAGTGATACAGGTGGACAGGGGGGCTGTATCATTTGAAAATATCTCTGAAGAAGTTCACGGCGAAACCATTATTCCGCACGTGATCGAGCCCTCGTTCGGGATAGACAGGATAACGTATTCGCTCCTTGAGCACTCTTATTTTGAAGAAGAGGCAAAGGCTGAAGAAGAGGAAGAGGAGGGAAAAAGGATAGTGCTGCGCCTCCCGCCAGAGGTGGCACCTGTACAGGCTGCAGTGCTGCCGCTTCTTACGCGCAATGAACTGATAAACCCTGCAAACGAAATAGTTAAAGCGCTTCGAAAAGCCGGGATACTGGTCACATTTGACGATGCTGGCACCGTAGGAAGGAGATACCGGCGAAATGATGAGATAGGCACGCCTTTTTCCATAACTGTTGATTACCAGACGCTTGAAGACGGCACTGTTACGATAAGGGACAGGGACACTATGAAACAGGTGCGCGCATGTATTGATGGTATTGAAGATAATATATATGATCTGATATACAGAGGAAAATCATTTGATGAGGCAGGAAGGAAAGTGTAAACTTGTCCGGGATGTTCTTAACTGAATTGCGCCGAAAAGCTGTGCATGCAGCGGGTTCCATCATCGCTTTTGCTTATTATTTCATAGATAGAGAAACCGCGCTCGCCGGACTTGCTATCATCAATGCTATTCTCCTCATTATAGAATGGCAGAGGCTTAATGGAAAGATAAGGCTCCCTGAAATACTATTGCGTCCCCATGAAAAAGAACAGGTGGGTGCGTACATATACTTCCAGATCGCTGCGCTTATTTCTGTCATGTTTTTCGAAAAAACCATTGCTATCGCCGCGATCCTTATGCTGTCGCTGGGTGATACTGCATCCGGTCTTTCCGGGGCTTTATTGAATGAGGGTAATGTCAGGCATTCCAGAAAAAAATTCACGGTCAAGCCGCTGCCAATTGTTTCTGTGATGTTTGCAGTATGTGTACTTATCGGATTCATAATGGTTCGTTTGCCATTAGCTCATGATATGAAATATCTTTCATTCTTTTTGTATGTAGTTGGAGCGCTGGGTGCAACGCTTGGTGATGCAGTGCCCCTTCGGGTTCAGGGAAAACCAATAGATGATAACCTCCTGATCCCTCTTCTTTCTGGTATTTTTATGACCATCGCGAATCTATTATGATAATTTACATTAACGGAATCCAAAGCAACCAACAGGAACTTTCACCACAAAAAACTTCCTGAGGGGGAAGATGAGGTACGCATCATGCTTATCTGTTGAAAATGAGATAGTTAACATATTAGATTATAGAAACTTCCAAAATCTTATCTGCAATGCCTTTAATGTCATCAAATCTTGAACCTGCTTTCCCCACCACAGCCACCACACCGCACCCCCTCCTGAACAACTCGATATCTTCTTCAGTGTCAGCCACGATTATGCGGGGCTTATCAGAGAGCGTGAAGCCATCAGCGAGCACGATATCGTTATCTGAAAAATACCTATTGCATATATCGTCAATTCCCATCTCCTTTTTTACTTTTCGGATCACCGCTAACTTCACATCTGAAGATATCGCCACGGTATCAGCCCCTGCCTTTGCGTATTTCCAGGTATCCTTGCCTTCGATGTCCATCTCAAAATCGCCATGCTTATGATATTTCAGCGCTCCCACCCGCAGATCACGGGATTTGAGTTCTTTAATAAGCCCCTCCATCACCCCTGATTTATCGGTTTTGCTCTTTCCCACGATGCAGACAACGTTCATGACAGCCTCTCAGGATGCGTGAACACCGAGAGCTTATCATTTGAAACAAAACATACAAGACAGACCCCGGAGCGTTCCGCAGCCTCCACGCCTGTATTCAGGGGCGCTGTCTTTGTAGCAACAAGGGGAATTCCTGCACGCGCCGCTTTCATCACCATGCCTGCGGACTGGCGCCCTGAGGAAAGCAGGAAATGTCTGCTAAGGTCGATATCTTCAATGCAGGCACGCCCCACCACCTTGTCAACAGCATTATGCCGTCCTACGTCTACCGCCTTTACCACGCATTCGCCCATGTTATTGACAAGGCATGCAGCATGCGTCCCGTGCGTCTTTTTATAGATATCAGATTCCAGGAACATGAGGCTCTTATTTATGGCATTCCGGTTGAAGACCGCGTCAGAACCCACACAGACAGATTCGAACTCGTTCCAGCGCACACCCACGCAGCCTGATGAGCGCAGTTCTCGCCAGAGTTCGATATGCTCGGAAGGCTCTATCTCAACATGAATAGTTCTTTCGTCAATGTGGATATCTTTTATCTCCCTACAGGATTTCACGATCCCCTCGCAGATGAGATATCCAAGTGCCAGTTCATCAAGCATCTCCGGTGTAGCAAGTATGGCTGCCATGTGTACCCTGTTCACAAACAGGTCAATGGTATCCTCGACTGCCACAGGGTATGAGACTGTTACCTGTCCTTCACCAAATTTTGTTGCCTGGTAGTTCTTTGTGTACATATTATCTTGATAATTTCTGTATATCATCGTTAGTATTGATATTAATAAATGTTCGGAGGTCAGGGTCCAACTTCCTGACATCATCCATCGGGACATAGTTCACTTTCATTTTAAATACGGGAGCAAGGATGATCGTCTCGCCCCGCTCTATTGCCTGTTTTGTTTCATGGATCATGGGCACGCATCTGTAAACCGCATGCAACGGTTCAAGAAACCCGTCTTCCCATCTCGGTATGGCAGCATCAAAGTTATCACTTCTCCTGAAAAGCAGCCGTACAACATTCTCGTTAATAAAAGGCATATCGCACGCCGCAATAAAACAGTATTCATCCTCGCATGAAGAAAGACCGGAAAGGATGCCAGACATCGGTCCTGTATTTTTATGGATATCGTATGCAAACCTGTATTCCAGGCTCAGGGCAGCCTTCAGCAGTTCTTCCTGCGCCCTATCGCGCACCGATATGATTATGCTGTCAACCACTTTCTCAAGCTTCTCTATTATCAATGCAATAAGCGTTTTCCCGTTTATATCGATAAGGGCTTTTTCCCGGTATCCCAGCCTTCTGCCCATGCCGCCTGCGAGGATAAGAGCTGAATACGGCATTTA
The DNA here is from genome assembly GCA_028679855.1 of Candidatus Methanoperedens sp. Taxonomy (GTDB): domain Archaea; phylum Halobacteriota; class Methanosarcinia; order Methanosarcinales; family Methanoperedenaceae; genus Methanoperedens. Next base: position 2,969 of record JAJRAP010000080.1, on the reverse strand, counting down.
AATATGCCCTGCCTCTTTCATGCTAAAATGTCGCCCGTCGCCTATTATGATATGATCAAGCACATCGATCCCCATTATTTTACCGGTCTCTGCCAGTTTCTTTGTTATCTCGATGTCTTCCCTGCTTGGTGTTGGATCGCCTGATGGGTGGTTGTGCGCCACGATTATGTGCGCTGCGGATTCTGCCAGAGCCATCTTGAAAACCTCCCTGGGATGGACGATATTTGCATTAAGCGAGCCTATAGAGATGGTTTCCTCTTTTATTATCTGGTTCTTGGTGTCAAGACAGAGTTCGATGAACATTTCTTTTTTCTGTTCTCTCATTCTGGGGTATATCCGCCTGTACACGTCTTCGGGCGAGTTGATCTTTTGCTTTGACTCTTCACTGAATGTTTCAAGCCTCCGTGCGATCTCAAAGCAGGCTGCGATCTGCGCGGCTTTGCTTTCCTTAATACCATGTATCTCAGTCAGTCTGGCAATATTTGTCTGTGAAAGCTGCTTGAGGTTATACATTGATAACAGTCTCTGGGACAGGTTTATTACGTTCTCCTGCTTTGTTCCTGTCCTCAGGATTATTGCCAGGAGTTCTGAATCTGCAAGTGAGGCAGCCCCGTTCTTCAGTAGTCTCTCCCTTGGTCTTTCCTCTTTTTGCATGTCAAGTATCCTGACTTTGTATTCCTGCATAAATCCCACAATTGTTTTTGGGGATTAAAATCTTTCTAATTGACCTGCTCAAGCTTTGATTATTTTTACATGTACTGTGCGGTTTCTTGGCCCATCAAGCTCTACGAAAAATATGCTCTGCCAGGTTCCCAGAACAAGATGCCCGTCTTCAACGGGTATGGTCTCGCTCATTCCAAGGAGCACTGCGCGCAGGTGGGCGTCTGCATTGTCGTCTATTGAATTGTGGGCGTATTTCTTATTCTCCGGGACGAGCGCTTCCAGCAGGTCAAGAATATCAGCCCTTAACCCGCGTTCGTTCTCGTTGACGATTATGCCGCCTGTCGTGTGGCGCGTTGTTATGACGCAGATGCCGTCTTTTATGCCGCTCTCTTTGACCAAGGCGCGCACGCGGTCTGTTATATCGATGAGTTCGGTGCGTGATGAAGTTTGGATGTCCATTATAATCTCTCTCCCTTTTTATTTTCTCAGAGCTGAAACTATTTCTTTAATGCTCTTAAATCTGTATTTTTCAAAATCTTCCTGGTCAACTCTCATGAATGACCATGTGCTCCCCATTAAGTTTGTGGCATCTTCGCACCATAATCCTATACGCCTGTCTTTATGCGCAACATCCACGTCTTCCCTTCCTTTTGTTTCAATAATCATATTTTCATTTTTATCAGTTAACACAACAAAATCTGGGTAATATAATCTAAGGTTTCCTTCCGAATCTCTATATTCCACAAAGAACCCTATTTTAGGAACGATTTTGCTGAAAGACATAACATCCTCGGCTCTGTCCAAAAATTTTGCAAAATTTATTTCAAAATCATTATCGCATGGAACGTAATTAAAGACGCTTTTATTGGCTGGATAAACCAGTTTTGACCAGACAAAAGGTAATGTATCTGAAAGTTTTATAGTATCCTTCTTATCGGGTTCTCTTTCGATGAATGTCATGTCTTTGAAGGTATTTACAAACAACTTTATCAATTGTTCTTGAACTTCTGGGGAACTCAACTTGTAGAGAACTCTTGGATCGCCAATATCAACTTTCTCAGTAAATAGTTTTTCTACGACATATTTTTTTACCACAGGATAAAAACTGGAAAAGGCGCCACCTATTTTTAGTTGTTTCAGTATCAGGTCTGTATAATAAGCTATTACGCTTTTAGAATCCTGAGGCACAGGTAAATCCCATTTTCTTTTTATAACCTCCAGTCCTTTCAGCATATCCACGGCGACATATTCCATCTCTAAGACTTTATTCTCTAAGAGAAGGTTAAGGGACGGCAGGTTGTCAATTTCCATTTCGTCTAACTCAAATTCTCTTATGAGAATTCTCGGACTCAGGATAGGAATTTCAATATCCTTATTCAGTTTATTTTCGTCTACAAATATAGTGGTTAAGTTTAGCGATTTTCCTGCATCAAAATCTGCAAACTTTATACCTTCCTGATTTTCCAAATCTTCAAGAATATCCATTAATCCTGAAGGCCCAATGACCTCAAGGACATTTATGGATTTTTCTATATTTGCATCCTCTTCCGGGAACATTTTCCTTAAGCCTCGTCCAATTACCTGTTCGGGAAGAACTTTTCTTTTTGAAGTATAAGACCTCAAACCCACAATGATGTTTACATTTCTCACATCCCAGCCTTCATTTAACATCATTGTACTTACTATTGCCTCCACTCCATCAGGAAATAACTCTTTCAACTCTGAATCATGGGTTATTTTTTCAGGCTCGTCTATAAACGTAGCCACTTTTCTTGCTGGCTCCAGGTCTTTCTTCTGGATATTCCCTGTGCTATCTGTATGGATAAGTAATACTTTGCCTTTCAGGTCAGGGATAAAATTAACATATTCAGAAACCTCATCAGCCTCTTCATTTTCAGGGCACTGAAAGAATAATACTGGCTTTTTTGATAATGGTTCTAGATTCTTTTTGTATTCCCGCCATCTTCTTATCCCTGCATCAATCCATGCCCTGTATCTTTCAACGGCTTTCTTTGATGCTATCTCTTTAGCGTTCTTAACTATTCCTTTTAGTGGTAATTTCACGATATTCGTTTCAATAGCTTCTTTTAGCGAAAAATCTACAATTATCCAGGGGAATAATGCTCCAGTTTCGGTTTTAGGCGTAGCTGAGAAGTCCAGTTCCATATTAATGCCTTTGCCATGCTGGAATGCCAAGTTTTTATTGAGACCCAATAATATCTGTTTCCATGCTTTTTCAAAACTGTATATGTGATGAGCCTCGTCCTTCAGAATCACTATGTTGGGACATGAACTTAAAACCTCTT
>JAJRAP010000079.1 GCA_028679855.1 Candidatus Methanoperedens sp. | reverse complement strand
ATGGTGAAATCTTCCTGTGTAATGGAAATTCGTTGCGCCGGCATTTAGAACAGCCCCAAAGGGTGCCCAGTACCATTTTGCCCATCCGGGTTCTGTTGTTGCCCAGCAGAGCTCGTCTTCGGGGATATCCCAGGTGAACTTCTTTCTCTCCTCTTCGTAATCGAATGCTGTAGTTTCTTTTCCCATTTCATTACCTCCTTATCTGAAGTCTTACTTCGCTGGCAATATCAACATATTCTTTCAAGTATTAAGAACACCGCCAGGGTAATTAAAGTTTTAAGATGCGACGGTAAATTGTATAATCCTCTTCCTTATACGATAGAATATCGACATGCAAATTCAGTAACTTTACAAAATGCTTATATTTAAATAAGGACGATGATATTTGCAGCGCTCGGATGCAATACTGCCTGGGGCATTGTGGATGGTGTGATGTATGTATTAACTAACGTCTTTGAACGCAGCAGATATACCAGGGTCATCTCTTCCATCAGGTCGACGGTGGATAAAAACGCGGCTCTCGCTGTCGTAGAAGAAGAACTCGAACCAATAAAATGGGTGCTGGACGAAAAAGAGAGGAAACCCATCTACGCTGAAGTGCTCAAAAGCGCATCTAAAGCATCTCCACAAGAGGCTTTGGTTAGAAATGATGATGTATTTGGTGCATTTTCTTGCTTCCTTCTGGTTTTCTTTTCCACATTTCCTGTGATAATTCCATTCCTTATAATGCGAAATCTTGAGATAGCGACTCGTGCATCAAACCTCGTGGCTATCGTGATGCTATTTGCTATTGGATATGAATGGGCAAAATACACCAATAAAAACAGGCTGCGTGCAGGGATTGGAATGGTTCTTACAGGTTCTATTATCGTGGGCATTACCGTGGCTCTTGGTGGTTGATATTCAGTGGACACTTCAAGATCGAAGCATCGCGAGCAGCCCTTAAATCTCCGCTCTGCTTGAACCCAAGTGTCTGAAGACGTATCTCATTTTTTGTTCTCTTCTGCACTTAAAATACCATTTATAAATATATCAACGAATCCAGCAAACTCCTCCTCGCTGTTGCCTAAAATGTCCTCGCTGATTACCCCTCTCAGTTGACTCATATGACAGAGATAGCTAAGAAAAGCCAGTGCTGCTGTTCTGGGATTGATATAACGCATTTTTCCATTTTTTATCTGGAATTCAAAGTATTCGCTGATGCGTGCTACTATTGTTTGTACTACAGACTCCAGAATCTCAGCAACTTCTGGATTCCGACGTCCTTCTGCGATCAAAATGACCATAATGTTGACCCTTTCTCTCATAACTTTCATGAGACCTCTGCCAAGGGCGCGAAGACTCGTTTCAATATCTTCTTCTTTTTCCATGCGCAATACCGAGTCAAGTGTTTTTAGAATAACTTCCCGATTTCTGGTTATGACCGCTCGAAGTATGTTCTCTTTTGACTGGAATTTTCGAAATAAAGTCACTTCATTAACATCAGCCTCTTCCGCTATTTTCCGTGTAGTTGCCCCTTCATATCCTTCGCTTGCGAACACTCTTATAGCAGCATTCAGGATTTTTTGTTCGGTTTTATCCATATGTGCTTGTATACTTTGGGATTTAAGAATAATGTTACGCTCGGAGCATGTCAAGATGATATTCTATTATAGAAAAAACTTTTTGTTTGAAAGCGAAAAGTTTAAATTAAGCAAGTATATACTTACATACATAGGGATAAGGTCAAGGCACACCTTTGACTGGAAAAACGGGGAAAAACAGTAAGATTGGGAAATTGAAGAAGTATAGATTAGGAGGTTAAATTATGCCACCGCATTGTGACACTATGGATGGACCTGTTGTAACAGCCGCAAAAGCTGCTTTAGAAAAGGGGAATGTTAATCTTATACTCCCCTGGGCGCCGAAAAAGGCTGAGGAAGAACTCAAAAAAGGTTTTGAAAGAACACTTCGTATGAGAAAACTGGGCAAAGATGCAAAAGAACTCGCCAACTATTGGTTCTTTGAAACTATTGTGCGTCTGCACAGGGAGGGAGAAGGGGCGCCCTACACCGGATTGAAACCTGCAGGACTTGATCAAGGTCCAGTAGTACCAAGAGTTGAGGAAGCTATTGAGAAGGGGGACGCAAGCAAAGTAGTAGAATTCCTGTCACATACTGTAGAGGAGGAAGTACAGAAAAGGCTCAGGCACGCTATGCATTTAAAGGATTACGATGAAAACGATGTGGATGCAGCAAGAGAATACGTGGAGGCGATGCTTGAGGTCACATTATACTCGCATCATCTGTACGAATACATAAAGGGCGGCGGTGTGCATGCAGCAGCAGGAAAACCTGAGCATGGACACGAACATACAGGGTAGCTCAAGGGGATGCTGTGGTTTAAAATGATTAATCCATTATTCAAGAAAGCTGCTGAAACCTGCAAAAGATAAAGGAAACTATGCAGCGATCGTGGAACATGAAAGTGAGGATACTTTCATGGCTATGCACTTAAGCGATGCGCGGCAAAAAGCATGGGAAAAGGTTGAGCCCCTGATGGATGGAGGACCTGAACCGGGCTTTTACGAAGTAATTATCACTTCAGAGAAGAAACGATAAGTGGTGAATGGATGAATAAATCTGGCGGTCTACTTCATGACAGGTGTCATGGCGCTGTTCGCCGAGGCGCTGCATACGCTGAGCGATATATTCATCTCCGGCTTTCTGCTGGTGGCAACGCTCTGGTCGCGCAAAAAGGCTGACGAGGTGCACATGTTCGGCTACGGGAGGGCGCAGAATGTGGCTGCTCTCGTGGCTGCCACGCTTTTTATCTCTTTCACAAGCTTAAAGCTGTATGAGGAAGCCATCCCACGGCTCTTTGCGTCTGATGAAGCAAGTTATCAGAACCTGGATCTGGCTCTGGGAGTAATTATCGTTTCGATGTTCATCGCTGCCATCCCTCTTATCAGGCTGTTCACTCAAAAGAAGAAGGGTGCTGCAGCGAAGGCGCAGTTCATGGAACTCATCAATGACGAACTGGGACTTATTGCGGCGCTCATCGGCACGTTCTTTATTATCGGAGGGACCTATATTGCAGACCCGATAGCATCACAGATCATCAGAAGATGATAAATGAAAACTCCACTGCTTTTTTCCTGTCAATAACGAACGGGCGGAAGGGGACTGCCATGCCCCCATTCGGGAACAGACTTTCTGAAAACCAGAGATGGGATGTTACAGCTTATATCTGGACATTCTGGGCAGACCAGGATAGTGCAGGAAAAGGAAAACTCATCTATGAAAGGAACTGTACCTCATGCCACGGCATGAAAGGAGACGGCGCCGAGATCAGCATAGTATTTAACGGTAAAAGAGCCTTTGATTTTACAAACCTGAGCGCGATGGCAAATGAGCATCCTTCAGAATTATTTGATAGCGTGACCGATGGCGTGACCGGGACAGCAATGCCTTCCTGGAAAAGCGAACTTTCTGAAAACGAACGATGGAATGTTATTAAGTACGCCTGGACATTCCAGTTCAAAGATTACGCCATAGCTCCTTCACAGACGCCCATTCCATCCACGGGAATTCCTTCTAAAAATAGTATATGGTACAGCACACCGGCAGGCGCTGCCATAATACTCATATCTCTTATAATGGCAGCAGGCATTCTCTACCTTTTCAGGAAAGGGGTGGATGAGAGATGAACAACATCAAGCTTGTGATGATAGGTCTTCTCATACCTTCCCTTCTGATGATCCCATACAGTGTCATTTCATTCTATACTACTGCCTTTATATGGATGGCGATTGATAGGAGGGCTAATTACCCTTGCAGGAGGTCTCATTATTGCATACGATTTTATCATACTGTATCATAAAAGAAAACCGGAGGTATAATTATGGAGAAAAAAGAAGTAAAAGAACAGCTTGAATTTGCTAGGGAGAGCATGGGATTTACCCCTGAAATAATGCAGTTAATTGGTGGAGAGGCTCCAGAATGGTTCAAGCTCTACAGGGCAAGCGATAAAGCCATGTGGACAGATACTGCTCTGCCTGCAAAGACAAAGGTGTTGATGGCGCTTGCGGTCGTGGCAGGGAGGCTGTGTTCTGACTGCGTTGAGATGCAGATGAAAAGCGCTCTTGCCCACGGAGCTACCAAAGAGGAGATAATTGATACGCTTGGTGTGGTCTTTGTTACATCGGGAGCGCCCGGTGTAAACGCGTGCAAGAGTGCGATGAAAAAACTTCTGAAATAAAATAAAGATGCTCCGGAAATCCGGCGCATCATTTTCTTGATAATTTCCGGTTATGCCGGCAATCCCAGCGCTGACCTTTTCTTCATTATGTGCGCTTCGATGCCTTTTGCAGCCTCGACCATATCAGTCTCGACAGCAAACTTGCCGCCTGTAAGTCCTTCTATATCCTGGGTGAGAAGCTTCACAAGACGCGGCGCTCCTGCTACAGGCGGGAGTGGCGCTACATGGGTATAAAGCCCGAATGCAACGGCAAAGACACCATCGATCGTAGCCTTCTGCTCCATATATGTGGGTGCAGTGACCGCAACTGGGAGGTCTTTCGTGTCAACCTTCAGAGCCTCTGCCATTGCAGTTACAAGAAGAGCAATTCTCCCCGTGTCCGTGCAAGTGCCGAAACTCAGCACAGGCGGTATCTTGAGCAGCTCGCACACTGCCTTAAGACCCGGACCTGCTTCCGCTTTTGCTTCAAGCGTTGTAAGTCCTCCGACCTGAAGGGCTGCATTACCGCATCCAGCGCTAAGGACAAGTATGTCGCGTTTGATAAGTTCCCGTGCAATTTTTAGTGTGTTGACATCCTGGCCGCCATCACGAAGCGTTGAACAGCTCACAAGGGCTACCACGCCTTTTAGCGTTCCTTTCTTGATAACGTCAAGAAGAGGCTCAAGTGTGCCGCCAAGAGCAGAAAGACATGCCTCAGCCGAGAAACCTACAATAGCGTTTTGTTTCCTGCTGGACTGGTTTGTCGCTTTTCCCTTTCGCTTTTTGAAGTTCTCTATCCCGATATCGATAAGCTTCTGAGCCTGTGCTGCCGCTTGATCAGGTTTATAGATTATCTGGTCTTTCATTCCCGTGACATTTACAAGCTTGGAGACTGAAACAAGAGATACATTATACTTTTCCTGATATTCGCCAATCGCAGGCGGTGAACAATTCATATCCATTGCGAAGACATCTATCCCGCCTGTTGCAAGCGCGGGTTCGATGCTCAGCCAGTTCCCTGTCATGCCCACGAATACATCATCTATCTGATATCTCTGGATAAGCTCCTGCCCGGTCTCGATCGAGCCGATGATGCGAAGACCTTTCGCCCCTGCCTGTTTTGCCTTATCCTGGTTCTTTGCTTCATGAGCAGCTTTTATAAGTGCTGCGCCGATGAATGGCTCATGACCATTTGCAACTACATTCACATAAGCAGGGTCTATTATTCCGAGATCTACATTTACCGCATGGGGCTGCGGGATTCCAAATAGAACATCCTGAACCACTTCAAGAGGTATCTGCGATCCGTAGATGCATGAAATCCCGAGCCGAAGCGCCTTTTTTGCAAGCGAGACATAATCCCCGTCAATGTTTGTCATCGTGCTTGAGAGCCCGTCCATTACCTCATTGAGAGTTCCTCCTGGGAGGATGCCAAGCTTTCTCCAGACATCTATCCTTTGCTTTGGCGCAAAAGCAAGGACATTGGAAAGTTCATCGTCTGAATCCGCATTTATCCCTGCTATCATGGCATCTGCAACTGCTATAGCAAGTTCATTTGTACTCTTATCTGTCTTTATCCCGAATTTCCCGGCAAGAGCCCGGAGCTTTGCCTCGTCCTTTATCTGGAACGGGGTTTTTCCAAGCGCTGTTGCCTTCAGGGTCTTTGCCACTTCCTTTGCGTGGAAGGTGTATGTCGCCGTACCCATGGTATTCAGGAACATGAAGTTCCTCATTGCCATAGCATCTGCATCTATGCCGCATACTCCCCTTTCTGCGCCGGGTTTTATCCTGCATGGACCGTTGCTGCAAAGCTGGCAGCTTATACCCTGCTCACAGAATGAACATCTTTTTCCCTGGGCAACTGCCCTGTCAAAAGTGTTTGTCATTCCGTCTTTTTTCAATATATTGTACTGTTCTTTTACTGATTGATGTGCACTTATATTTTCTTTTCCGATTCTGGTTCTATTCGATAGATAATTCATTTTATTTTGCCTCCTTTTCGGGACTTACATTTCAAGTAATAATACTATAATGTATAAATTTAATTGCTATAAGTTATAATTAAAAAAAGTAAAATGACTATAATCAATTTGAAAAATGGTTATTGTAATTGTTACTGATTTCTTGGCTTTTGTTTTGATGATTGGGTTACATTTTGGGATGAGACATCCACTGCATCTTTCTGTATTGAGTCAGGTGCCGAGGTGATATTCTTTTCTACCTGTTTACCTTATCTTCCGCCCGATTATATACAATGCTAGAAGTATCGTAATCGCCAGAACCGCCTCAAATCCGGCAGCTTTTTCAAGAGAGGATATGGTTGGGATTATATTATGGGTCTCATTTGGGCTTGATGCTGAACCTCTATCTTTCTATTAAGCCGTTATGATGCTACTGCTCCTACGTTTAGATTTCCGTTGTTGTCTATTCTGACATTAGCTGCCCTCCATGTGTCTAATTCTTCTTGAAATGTTTGGGCAGCATTATTATCTAAGGTTATTCTAAATGTGTAGTTTCCTTTTGGAAATAATCTATCTTTGTCATATACACTTTTCCATCCATTTTCATCATATTTTTACCTTCTTTTATCAAATTTCATATTAAATATAGTTTTTAATCTTAGAAAGATCTTAATGGCGATCAATCCCATAAACGCAGTCAGCATAATCGAAACAATGAGTATTAAAAATGGGGCTAATTGCGAACTTCCAACAATCTGTGCGATATACCAAATAAACCCGAAGATGTATCCCACTATAATCGTAGCTATGAAGCCAATTATTGATCCAACGATACTCATCTTTTTATTTCTTAAGATGAAATAAAGAATAAAAGATGATATAACAATCGGCAACACTATTACAAATATCGGTATCAGCGCAAATCCCAATCCTTCATCCATTCATCTCACTCCTGATTTACTTTTGAATTTTCTATTCTTATTTTCATGATACTTTCCTCCTGTTCAGCAAAATGATCGGAACTGCCACTAAAATGAATGTGATACCTGCTGACAGCAGCAATGCCGGGGTTATGTCACTAACTAATCCCCCCATTATCATCAGTAGATCTATTATGCAGGTGCCTGCAGTTCCCAGGACAAATCCAATTACCGCAGTTTTTCTTTTTTTAGTAAATCTGTGTATTAATATCGCCATGATAAATCCTGCCGCGATCGAGGGAAAAATAACAGGCAGAAAAAGCATGAAAAAAATATTGGAAATCATAGCAATAGACCCGGACGCTTTGAAATCAAGTGTAACATTCGAGTTATTAACTGCAATTGTTTTAATGTCATACTGTATATTATAACTCCCTTTTAATAAATATGACTCAACCTTGATGTCGTACTCACCATTTGGAAGTTTTATTGAATATGACCCGTTACTATCTGTCACAGAACGGATTACGAGTTCATCGGTTCCATGACGATAAACCTGGATATCCGCGATGTCAGGAGTGCCATCCATATGAACCTTCCCTGAAAGAACCCATCCTGTGTTTCGTATTCCTTTGAGTTTAAGTTGATAAAACTCGAAGTCATCGTGATTGCTGCCGTCCTTATTGCTGCCGGACGTTATTTTGATCGTGTTATTGCCTATTTTCAGAAGACCCGGGTCGAATGAAATCTCTACTTCGGCAGGTCCAGGCGCCTCCGGGCTATATGGTGGAGGGTAAACGTCTAACTTTTCCCCTTCTTTTATGACGATTAACTTTTGTGAACTTGATGGATCGGATATTGTCCATATGTTCTCTTTTCCTTTCCAGGAAATAATAAAAGCATCATCAGGTAATGGAAATCCGTTGGTTTTGAATAGACTTTTCAAATCTCCCGAAATAATGCCTTTGTTCAAATCATCTTCTGATTTTGTATCCATACTGAACAAAGAAGCCGGAATTGGTTTAAAATAGCAGTTGAGCAGGGCAACTTCCACGTCATTTATGTAAACCCTGTCCATGTATTCAGTGGCGTTTATCTCGTATGGACTGACGGACTTTGCCATTAAAACGAGTTCTTGCGACTCAAATTCAGAGTCCAGCACGAAAGTTTTTGCATATATTACCCCTTCAGGTTCTTTTGGAGTCAATTCTTCTTTTAAATCGTTGCCTAAATGGTGGTGAGAATTATCTGCAATAATAGTTTCGATAGCAGCGGTGGATGTACTTTCCTGTTGTCGTGACGGCTCTAAGCATTGTCCCATTGCAGGTTGCGCGATTACAACTATCTGAAATATGCTTAAGACTACCAATCCAATAATAAAATATGCAATTTTGTTTTTTACTTCACTCTTCCATGTTATCATAATTTCCCATTTTTATTTTGTTCGCCATATTACGTACTCAATTCCTCTACGAGTCCATATCTCCCACTAACTTTTCACTCCCGCATTTTCATTCCATACCTGTACCACTTTCCATTCATCTGGATCCACAAGAACTGATATTCCAGTCCAAGTAACGCTGAGCAGTGTCTTTGCTGCATAATATTTCTTCGATGTGTCAGGCAGTATGCGCCGCACGGTTGGAACACCAGGAACGCCTTTTTCCATGACCTCCTTTTTCTGCATCGCCGCGGCTATTGCTGCATTTCTATCATGCGGCTGCAGCGCCTCAAGAAGATATGATGTGCGCGTCAGTATTCCGTCTGAATAGGTAAAATCATAGACATCAGGATTTATTGCTGCATTTGAAATCCCGATAACTCGAAGATGCAGTCCATCGCTCTCACTCTTTGCAGTGATATTCACAATGTCATATTCAATACGATATGGAGTTATCTGCGTCCAGAGTTCCTTCTCGACTATGCTGTCCGGCTTTTCTCCCATCCAGTTAACGTCATGCGCCCAATCTGGTTTTGTGCTGGATGCATTAAGGCATCCAGCGACCATGACAGCCAGCATAATTAAAAGAAACACGGTTTTTCTTCCCGGGTTCATAGAATTCCTCCATT
>JAJRAP010000078.1 GCA_028679855.1 Candidatus Methanoperedens sp. | reverse complement strand
ATGGTGAAATCTTCCTGTGTAATGGAAATTCGTTGCGCCGGCATTTAGAACAGCCCCAAAGGGTGCCCAGTACCATTTTGCCCATCCGGGTTCTGTTGTTGCCCAGCAGAGCTCGTCTTCGTGGGTATTCCACCAGTAATATCTATTCAGCCTGTCGAAGCAGTACATCAATGAATGAGTATGCACCACTCCTTTTGGCGCGCCCGTGGTCCCCGATGTATAGTTGATGGCAAGAGTATCACTTTTTTTGATTTTTTCAAGCTCTAATTCTCTTGATGCCGAATTAGCTTCCACGCGCAGGTTTCTCCATCCCTCCCTCTCACCTAAAAAGAAAAGGTTGTCAATTGAAATCTTGTCTTTGAGTGTATCCACCTCAGCAGCAACTTCTGCATCACCTGTAATTAACGCCTTGACCCCGGCATCGAAAATCCGGCAGTGTCCTACGATAGACCGCATAATTTGATTTCGTCGTATTTAATACCAAATCGCCATCTGAGGATTACATCGATCTAATATTCAGAAAAAATTAAAATCAACGTCTGTAGCCCAAAAAAGTGTTTGTTTTAACAAAGTAGTTTATTATGCGGTCTAAACTGGCACACTGCCGAAAATCCTGTATTCTATATCCTTTCTCCTCAGCATTATTGTACCGGGGACAACAACACCGCCAACTGCCCAGATACCGATGCTTGCAACATAAACGTCTACTCCCCTTGGAAGTAGTACTAAAACCCGATCACCTTTTTGGACATTTGAATCTCTCAGGACATTTCCCAGTCTCATAGCATTATCCCATACTTCCCAGTATGCTGCTTTCTCAACCTCACCGTCCGGATGTTCAGTAATTGCCATCAACTTTGTTCTATTCTTTGTCCATCTTCCAATATTATCGAGAAAATTGTAATCTTCGGGGATATCCCAGGTGAACTTCTTTCTCTCCTCTTCGTAATCGAATGCTGTAGTTTCTTTTCCCATTTCATTACCTCCTTAACCAAAATCCAGCTTACTACGCACGCTATGAGCCTGAAGGCAGGCGAAGCCAGAAAGGCTGGTTTGAGCAAATTGCGACGTATCAACCCCTCTTTTCTTCCAATATTCTCAACGCTTCCAGGGTAATTAAAGTTTTACTATATGTGCTTGGAATGTCTCACAATAGGTATGGCTTCCCCACATCTCAGGCATCTTTTATCCTTGAGATTAAAGGCAGTTACCCTGTAGCCAGAACGCCTGATAAGAACTTCTCCGCAGGATGGGCAGTAGGTATTCTCGTACTCATGCCCGGGAATGTTCCCTACATAGGGGAACTTTATTCCTTCGTCCTTTGCCATAATGTAAGCTTTTTCAAGCGTTTCTTTTTTAGTAGCAGGCGAAGAGAATTTATATGCGGCGTGGTAACGAGTGAAGTGCAGTGGCACATATGGGTCGATTTCCTTACATCGTGAGATTATATCCATCAAGCAGGCTTCGCTGTCGTTCACACCTGTTATGACCAGATTCACAATTTCGACATGCATTCCAAGGTGCTTTGCTTCCTTTATGTTCCTCCAAACGACCTCAGAATCGGCGGCGCAGTACTTCTTATAAACCTCGCTATTTCCTTTCATATCTATCTTTATGGCATCCATTCCAGCTTTTCTTAACATGCGCAGCGCTTCAAGCGTCATATAGCCGTTGGAAACAAAACAGTTGTAAAGCCCCTTCTCCTTTGCAAGAGGAAAGGCGTCGAGGCAGTACTCAATCAGCAGGGTAGGCTCGGTAAAGCTTCCGCATAGGCCATCATCTTTATTATCGACCGCCATTTTAACAATAGCCTCTGGAGCGATGAAATTTGCATTCTCTGGCTCAGGGTGCTTTCTTGACAGGTGAAAATTCTGGCACCAGGGACAGGTGAAGTTACAGCTCCAGGTTGAAAAGGTTAGAGCGCTTGAGCCCGGATAAAAGTGGAAAAAAGGCTTGATCTCAATGGGCCTGCTCTCAAGGGCATTGATGTCACCATATACCAGCGTGTAGAGCTTACCTTCAATATTCATCCTTGTCTTACAGAACCCGCGTTTGGACTCGTGTATGAGGCAGCGACGCTCGCATAGATTGCACTGTATCATATGCGCTTTAGTTTCATACAGCAGCCCTTCACGAACTGTAGGATAGCTGAGCAGTTCAGTTCTTGAATTCATAGTGGTCTGGCCATTTCTCCGGAGGCTTGAATGGAGGTGGATATTCCGGCACAGGATGAACACCTGTTTCTCCTCGTTTTCTCCATGCGATCAGACCCGCTTTTATCAGGGCGATTATGGCCTCTTCTTTTTCCTTATAGATTCCCCGGGAAACCAGGTTTTCTATGCCTTCCTCTAAATCTGGAGGCAGATGTATGATGATTTCTCCCATGGTTTAACATTATCATGTCGTTACAAATAGATTTCCAGGTTTTTTAAATTCCATGCCGGTAAGATTTCGTGAAATATCTGGATATAAATGCGCCTTCCATACAGGCATGTACTGATCCATGATATTCACAATAACTTTTTCTCCGTAATTATCGGAAATATACTTTAGGCTCAATTGCCTGAAAGAAGTTAGAATTCTCATTCTGACCCGCCGGGTTTAAGTTTGCAGAAGGGAGATAATAGAATATATTGAAACACAAGAGATGAAATACATTTATATCCAGCCAATTAGTGAGGTCACAGAGGAATTATTGGAGTATCTTGTAATCAGGTTAGAAGGAATCTATGGCTACCCCTGCAGGATCGCTCCGCCCGTCAAGGTTCCTGAGTTCTCATATAGCGCTGATAGAGATCAGTATAGTGCGGAAGTCATAGTTGAAAAGATAATGGAAAAGATGCCGGTTGATGCAGAGAAGCTCCTCTGCGTGGTTGATCTTGACTTGTTTGTATCTGGTCTGAATTTCGTCTTCGGGTTAGCAGCTGGCAATGCTGCAGTTATATCCCTGGCAAGGTTAAGGCCTGAGTACTACGGAGAGAAGAAGAATGAATATTTGTTCAGGGAACGCGCCTTAAAGGAAGCAATTCACGAGCTTGGTCATACATTTGGTTTGCATCATTGCCATGATATAAGGTGTATAATGCATTTCTCAAACCGCCTTGAGGACACAGATATCAAAGGCCCTGAATTTTGCGAGGTATGTTCAACCAAAATTGGGAGGAAATAAAGCCATGTTCCAGTATCCATATTCACCAAAGATAGAGAATGCTACATGCGTTATATGCGGCCGTTCTTCTTCCCTGATTTCTAAGGCTATGGGGATATGCTGTGACTGCATCAGGAAGAAACCTGAGGAAGCACTCGCTTTGGTAAGGAGAGTTCATGCCGAAAGCAGGAGCGGATTTGGCATGCCGCCTGAACCGCCCAGAGATGTCACCGGGGTGAGGTGCGGGCTATGCGCAAACGAATGCAGCATCCCGGAAGGTGGAATGGGGTACTGCGGTTTAAGGAAAAATGTAAGCGGCAAGTTGGTACATCTTGCCGGTACCCCGGATAAAGGCATTGTCCAATGCTACTATGATCCCCTTCCTACGAATTGTGTAGCTATAGAGTTCTGTGCAGGTGGAAGCGGAGCAGGTTATCCGCGATATGCTCATTCAAAAGGAACAGAGTATGGCTACAAGAACCTTGCAGTCTTTTATGGAGCTTGCTCCTTTAACTGTCTTTTCTGCCAGAATTGGCATTATCGAGAGCTTACGAGGAACTTAAGCCCAACCATGAGTGCAGAGGAACTTGCTGGCTGGGTGGACGATAAGACCTCTTGTATATGTTTTTTCGGAGGCGATCCCTCGCCTCAAATGCCTCATTCTCTTGAAGCCTCCAGAATTGCCGTAGAGAATGCTAAGGGTATATTAAGAGTATGCTGGGAGACCAATGGGAGCATGTCCACAGGTTCGATGAAAAAGGCTGCAGCTTTATCCATTGAAAGTGGAGGGACT
>JAJRAP010000077.1 GCA_028679855.1 Candidatus Methanoperedens sp. | reverse complement strand
TTCTTTGTAGGGAGGAATACCCCCTACAAGAAAACAGTACTTTCGGTATCAGTAGGACGTGTAGGGGGGAAAATGTGAATCTGTACAGGTATTTAGGCGGCTGTGCAGGTATGGGGATTCGGAGAGAGATAAGCATTCGTCTCGATGGATTGGAATTTATTCCTTGTGCCAGTGTTCCCGCTAAATATCCAAGACATTTTTCTAACAACCCCAATTCCCCCTCTTACAAAAACTATTTCCCCCAATCCGTTTATATCAATCTATAGGATATAATTAAAGAGCTGATGGTACAATGCAAGACAATAATGAGTCCTCAAGAGATACTTGCCGCTCAGATAACTTCGACTTTCGCCTCATCTTCGAAAAATCCAGAAAGAACACCTTCAATAAATGCCCGCACCTCCCCGATGCCCTCGCCCGCGCCTCACTCGACATCCCTGAGCTTTCAGAGCCAGAAGTGATGCGCCACTACACCGCCCTCTCAAAGCTCAATTTCGGCAACGACACAGGTATGTACCCCCTGGGCTCTTGCACCATGAAATACAACCCCAGGTTCACGGAATACCTGGCAGCTCTTCCCCAGAACATGGTGCATCCGTATCAGGACGAGACCACTATCCAGGGTTCGCTCAAAATAATGTACATGCTGAAGAAGCACCTTATGGAAATCTGCGGCATGGACGACTTCTCGCTCCAGCCCGCGGCAGGGGCGAATGGCGAGTTCACATCAATGGCAATAATAAAATCCTATTTTGAACGAAAGAAAGATGACAGGAGCGAGGTCATCGTGCCCGATTCCGCGCATGGGACAAATCCCAAGAGCGCGGCGATGGCTGGCTTTGATGTGGTGGAGATACCCTCTAATGAACAGGGTTACGTCGACACAAAGATACTCAAAAAAGCGGTCTCTGAAAAAACCGCGGCTTTGATGCTCACAAATCCAAACACTCTTGGTCTATTTGAAAAGGACATATTGGAAATAGCAAAGATAGTCCATGACGCAGGAGGACTGCTATTCTACGACGGCGCTAACCTGGAGGGCATCATTGGCAGGGTGCGGCCCGGGGACATGGGATTTGACTGCATGAGCCTCAACCTGCACAAGACCTTTGCAGCGCCACACGGCGGCGGCGGACCCGGCAGTGGTCCAACGGGCGTAAAAAACCTTCTCGCTGATCTGTTACCTGCACCAACGATCGAGTACGATGGGAAGAAGTATTATCTCGATAATAACAGACCGCATAGCATTGGTAAAGTCCATGAGTTCTATGGCAACTATCTGGTAATGGTCAGGGCGCTGGGTTATATCATGAGGCTTGGCTCAACAGGCATGAAACGCATTTCGGAATTTTCAGTTCTGAACTCAAATTACATGGTATCAAGGCTTTCAAAAGCTTATGAGCTAAAGAATCCTGAAATCCCGCGCAAGCACGAGGCAGTATTTAGCGCTGCAAAGCAGAAAAAACATGATATCAGCGCGCTTGATATCGCAAAGCGGCTCATGGACTATGGCGTCCACCCGCCCACGATATATTTCCCTCTAATCGTTAAAGAGGCACTGATGATCGAGCCAACAGAGACAGAATCGAAAGAGTCCATTGATAATTATTGCGATGTATTGCTCAGGATAAATGAGGAGATAGAGAAAGACCCTGAGACCGTGAAGACCGCGCCTCATACCATTGTTGTTGGGCGGCTTGATGATGTTTTTGCCGCCAGGAAGATGATATTGCGATGGAGCCCGGCTTTATTAACTGACAATCCGTGCAATCCGTATTCCATCACGCAACATAAGAAGAACGATTTACACTGAATATCGGAGTTAAATATATTATATGAAGATCGGCTTCATCATAAACCCGATTGCAGGAATGGGCGGCAGGGTCGGGCTTAAAGGCACTGATAACCTTGCAGAGCTTGCTGCAAGGCTTGGCGGAGAACCTGTAAGCCTCATAAGAGCCGAGCAGGCGCTTCACAGTATTGAAGAAAACGATGATATGTTCTTCCTGACATGCTCAGGGAAAATGGGTGAAAATGTACTTAAGAAAACGCGATTCAAATTCGAAGTCATTTATGAAGCTCCTGAAAAAACGTCCGCAGAGAACACAAAGAAAGCTGCTCAGAAAATGCTCGGTTCAGGCTGCGACCTTTTGCTCTTTTCAGGAGGGGACGGCACTGCAGGAGATATTATTTCAGTGGTTGATAAAAAAATACCTGTTCTTGGCATCCCTGCTGGTGTGAAAATATTCTCTCCGGTTTTTTGCGTCACACCGAAGGAGTGCGGCAGGATTGTATCTACATTCACCGAGACATCTGTAAGAGAAGTGCTTGATATAGACGAAGAGGCTTACCGCAGGAACGAACTGAACATCAGGATAAAAGGAGAAGCCATCGTACCTGTCAGCAATGGCGTCCAGAGCGGAAAATCGACATCTGGCTCTGTAGATGCTAAAAAGGAGATCGCAGAACGCATTATAGACGACTTAAAGGCTGGAGGGAAAGATGTGCTATATATGATTGGACCGGGTACGACCACGATGGAAGTAAAGAAAAAGTTGGGTATTGACGGGACGCTTCTTGGAGTAGATGTTGTGAGGAATGGGGAGTTTATCAAAAAGGATGCATCTGAAAAAGATCTTCTTGAAGCGCTTCAAGAATTCGAGGGTAAAGTGGTAATCATAATAAGTCCGATAGGCAGCCAGGGATTTATTTTCGGGAGAGGGAACCAGCAGATAAGTCCGGTGGTCATCAGAAGGGCAGATGATATCATAGTAATTGCATCACCAGACAAGCTTGAATTCACACCTGCTTTGCATGTTGATACGGGGGATCCTGAACTTGATAACAAGTTAAGAGGTTATGTGAAAGTCCTGAGCGGGTATCATGATTTCAAGATGATGAAGGTTGTTTAAATGATGAAAAATGCAGCAGCATCTATTTACCTCATGAAGCCAGATGAAAGCAATGTGGTATGATATTCCAGGCAAAACAGAAGGTAAGAGAAGGAAAAGTCGTAAAAGTAGAAATTGAGTGCAATGAACTCATCAGGAATGTCAAGATTACAGGGGATTTTTTCATACATCCTGAAGACATTTTAGATGAAATAGAAAAAAGCATCATCGGTCTTGAAAGATCTGCCA
>JAJRAP010000076.1 GCA_028679855.1 Candidatus Methanoperedens sp. | reverse complement strand
TTTTTCCTAATCTCCCACAATATTGGCGATTTACTCCTGCTGAATTTTCCCCCTGTTTTGGAAAACCGGATTCATCAAGGTGAAGCGAGCCGAATTCTTGATCCCACAGTGAATTTGATATGGGGATTAATAATATTTAAATATATTTGAATGGTTAATGTGACAATGTCAAGCTAATTGAAACGTTATAAAATTAGCTTTTTAGTATTTATAGTAAACTGCAATGAATCATTTTAATGTGATTCCTACCCCAGCTTCCCCGGTAAAGCCTCCCCCGCCGTCCTCGCATTTATTCTCTTTCTGGGGGTGGATAGAAATTATAACCCTTTAACCTATCCAGTAAAATTTCCCTCGCTGTCCTCGCATCCGCTCTTCCCTTCGTCTTCTTCATCACGGCGCCAACGAGTGAGTTTAGCGCCTTCACCTTGCCAGCTTCGTAATCAGCTACAGCCTGTGGATTTTCCTTGATGGCTTCTTCCACTGCTGTTGATACGATATCCCCCTCAACTTTAAGCAGCCCCTTCTCCGCAACTATTTCATCAGGCGAGCCGCCCATATCAAGGAGCGTCCTGATTATATCAACTGCACCATCCTCTGTAATTTTCTTGCTCACAAGAAGCCCGATAAGAGACAACATATGCTCTTTCTTGAAAGCATCAATCGTAAGGTCGCGATAATTCAATTCGCCTTTCAGCACATCGCATATCCATACCGCCGCAGTCTTCGGGTCAGCTTTTCTTGCCACATCCTCATAAAAAATCGCAAGCTTCAATTCCGACGTCAGCGCCTTGGCATGGTCATCAGTTATTCCATACTGCTCCACAAAGCGCATCTTCCTTGCATCAGGCAGTTCAGGAAGCGTTTCCTTGATCGCAGGCGCCCATCCCGAAATTTTGAGAGGCACAAGGTCAGGCTCTGGGAAATATCGGTAATCGTGTGCCTCTTCCTTCGTCCTCATGGAAAGAGTTATTTCCCGCGCTTCGTCAAAGTGGCGCGTCTCCTGCACCACAACGCCCCCGCGGCGCAGCACGTTTTTCTGCCTCACGATCTCATAAAGGAGCGCGCGTTCTGCACCTTTGTGCGATGAGATATTCTTGATCTCTGCACGCTGTCCTCCCATAATGGAAATGTTAGCGTCCACTCTGAGTGCGCCCTCCAGGTTGCCATCAAACACATCAAGATACTCTATGATGTTACGAAGCTTATCCAGATACCGCCGCGCTTCTTTCGGGCTCCTCATATCAGGCTCGCTCACTATCTCGATCAGTGCCATGCCAGAGCGGTTATAGTCGATAAGCGTGTATTTTGATCTGTCTATGGTGCCTTCATGCACAAGCCTGCCAGGGTCTTCTTCCATATGAGCCCTGGTGATCCCGACCCTGTGTTCCCCGTCCTCGCCTTCTATCATAACGTAGCCGCCGCTTGATATGGGGAAATCGTACTGCGTTATCTGGAAGCCTTTTGGAAGGTCAGGATAATAATAGTTCTTTCGGTAGAACTGTGTATGCTCTTCTACTTTGCAATTCAGCGCCAGTCCGATCTTTATCGCCGCTTCCACAGCCTTTTTATTTATCACAGGCAGCGCCCCCGGCAGTCCCAGGCAAACAGGGCAGACGTGCGAGTTAGGCGGATCATTGTGATAATCAGTAGCGCATCCACAGAACACTTTTGTCTTTAGCTTGTTCAACTGCACGTGGACTTCAAGCCCTATCATCACCCCGTCTGGATTATAGTACATTAGTATCCCTCCGGGCGCTTGCAATGGAAATTTGTGTTCTCTTCAAATGTATGGGCGGTCCGCAGTATCGCAGCTTCATCAAAATGCTTCCCAATTATCTGCATCCCGATGGGCAGACCGTCAGAGAAACCGCACGGGACTGAAATAGATGGGACGCCTGCAAGGTTTATCGGAACAGTGTCCACATCAGCAAGATACAGGGACAATGGGTCATCTATCTTTTCTCCGAGCTTGAAAGCAGGATAAGGCATTGTCGGTGTAATGAGCACATCAACATCCTTGAACACACGCTCAAAGTCCTGCTTTATGAGCGTTCTAACCTTCAGGGCTTTCAGGTAGTACTTATCATGATACCCTGCAGAGAGGGCGTATGTGCCCAGCAATATCCGGCGCTTTACTTCATCTCCGAAACCTGCTGCTCTCACCTGAGAGAACGTAGTATGCCAGTCTTTATCTTCCGTCCGTAGACCATACCTCATCCCGTCAAACCGCGCAAGGTTTGAAGAGGCTTCACTCATTGCGATTATGTAATAAGCAGAAAGCGCATATTTCGTGTGTGGCATAGCTACTTTTTTCCAGTTTGCACCCAGGTCTTCAAGCGTGTGGATAGCGTCCCTGACCGCCTTCTCAACTTTTTCATCAGTCCCTTCCTCGAAATATTCTTCCGGAACACCTATCTTTAATCCCCTGACATCATTCATGAGCGCTGAAGAATAATTTACTTCCTTATCAACGGATGTCGAATCACGCGGGTCATAACCTGCAACAACATCAAAAAGAGCCGCCACATCGCGAACGCTTGTTGCGAACGGTCCTATCTGCTCAAGCGAATTGGCATAAGCGATAAGCCCGTACCTGGATATGACGCCGTATGTTGGTTTTAACCCGACAACGCCGCAAAACGATGCAGGACAGCGGACAGAGCCGCCTGTGTCTGAGCCAAGAGCGAGGAGGGCTTCACCCCCTGCAACTGCTGCCGCGCTTCCGCCCGATGACCCGCCTGGGACCCTGTCCATATTCCAGGGGTTTTTCGTAGCGCCGTAAAAACTTGTTTCAGTCGATGATCCCATGGCGAATTCGTCCATGTTCGTTTTTCCGATTATGATCGCCCCAGCTTCCTTTAGCCTTTCTATAACGTGGGCATCGTATGGCGGGATGTAACTTTTCAGTATATTTGAAGCGCAGGTGGTCTGTATGCCATATGTTGAAATATTATCCTTGATGGCAACAGGAATACCGGCAAGAGGTCCGTCAATATCATTTGTATCAATTTCTTTTGCCCGGGAAAGCGCACTTTCTCCGACCGTATAAATAAAAGCATTCAATTTACTTTTGCTGATCCTATCCAGATATTGGGCAACTATCTCTTCTGATGAATCGGCATGGATACTCTCTTTCAGTTCATTGATGCTCGCCCACATTTCACATCATCCTCGGCGCTTTGAAGAACCCGTCCTGCGAATTTGGGGCATTGGATAGCGCCTCGTCCTGATCAAGGGGACATTTCGTGTTTACCTCATCCTCCCTGAACACATTGCTGAGCGCAAGCACGTGATACGTAGGCTCAACACCCTCCGTATCCACTTCATCAAGCTCGCTGAAATAATCAAGTACAGGATTGAGCTTTGGCGCGTATTCTTCTTTCTCCTCTTCGCTTAACTCAAGGCGCGCAAGCCATCCAATGTGCTCAAGGTCTTTACTGGTGATCATAATGCTTCCTGCAATCTGAATTAAACGTAATAAGCCTTTCTCAAAAAAAATATTATATTTTGATAAGTATGCCTATTCCTACGAGAAGGATCAGGATTATCACCGGTACAACTATTGTTTTTATCAGACCATGTATCTGGTTCACAATTGCTGTAAGGTTATTTATTGAATCTACGACCGGTTCCAGTTTCACCAAGGGAGGTGGACTTATCTGCGTCATCACGACAGGTTCCTGCTGTACCATGGCTGCCTGTGGCGCCGGCTGCACGGGTTCATATACTGGTTCTACCCTTGCAGGAGGCTTTGGTGCAGGAGTCGGTGGTCTATTATGTAATAATGCTTTATACATGGCATCTTCGCTTCCCCTTGCAGCAGTTGCAGGTGGTCTTGCGGGCTGTACTGGTGCTTCTTTGATCTCTTTTGCTACAGGTTGTTTCGGCTGAGGCTTATTCTTCAGCAAAGCTTTGAACATCGCGTCTTCATCCATAGGCATATTGTGTACCCTCTGCCTTTT
>JAJRAP010000075.1 GCA_028679855.1 Candidatus Methanoperedens sp. | reverse complement strand
CAAAGGAGGTATCAGATTTAATAGATTCTATGGGCAAGCACTCTATCATATGCCAGGCAAACGTCAATGACTTTCCGCAGGTGAACAGGATGCGGGATGAGGTGGTAAAGCAGTTCGGCAGAATAGATATTCTGGTCAATAACGCAGGAATAGTAAGGGATAAATCTTTTGTAAAAATGACTCCCCAGATGTGGACGGAAGTACGGCAGGATCGTGAATATATCCTCGGTTATCGGGAGAATGGGCAACCGCGGACAGGCGAACTATGCAGCTTCGAAGGCAGGATTGATAGCTCTATCGCAAACGCTGGCAAAAGAATTAATCTACATGAGTCCTCCTGATAGTGTATAATTAACTGCGTAGCAAATTTCAGGATAAACAAATAAAAAATATAATGGATGATAATGACAAATATGATAATGTTTAAGTACCTTAATATGAATTAGGGGTTGACGTCGTTCTTGAACTGAAAGCGAATTTCAAATAACAGCAGCGGTAAATTATATGATAGTTAAGAAGGGAAAATTTGTAATAGAAGGATTGGAGAATGTCCAGATAAATATTGGCGCGATAGGTGAGGAGGAGGCGCAACTCGAAGCCGAAGGACCCACCCCAAGACCTGATATTATCAGTCTGCGGAACTGGGACTACCGGATCCTCGACAGGTACAACCCTGCATATACGCCAACGAGCGACATGTGCGATTACTGCACGTACGGGAAATGCGACCTGACAGGCAACAAAGAAGGCGCATGCGGGATCGACCTTGAAGGGCAGTCTGCACGAGAAGCGCTGAGAATATGCATAACAGGAGCAGCGTGCCATACTGCCCATGGACGTCATCTTTTCAACTATTTTATTAAAAAATACGGCAAAGACCATCCCATAGACGTGGGTCCAAGCAATCTGAAAGCTCCGCTTACCGAGACCATAATGGGCATCCAGCCGCAGACCATAGGTGATTTTCTACCAGTGCTTGAGTACATCGAAGAGCAGTTGACCCAGCTTATCGCTGTCACCCATACAGGACAGGAAGGCTCAGCACGTGATTTTGAATCCAAGACCCTTCATGCAGGCATGCTTGACCATCTGGGAATGGAAGTGGCGGATATACTACAAATATCATGTCTGGGTTTCCCTAAATCAGATGAAAAAGCGCCATTGGCAGAGATAGGAATGGGGATACTTGATCCCAAAAAACCTGTTGTGATATGCATTGGGCACAACATCGCTGCACCCGCGTACATTCTTGATTACATGGACAGTAACGGTCTTTTTGATAAAATAGAGATAGCTGGACTGTGCTGCACAGCCCACGAGATGACCCGCTACAACAGGACTGCTAAAATCATAGGCTCAATGAGCAAGGAATTGAAATATATCCGCTCAGGCATACCAGATGTGCTCGTTACTGATGAGCAGTGTGTTCGAGCAGATATTTTGAAGGAAGCAAAAGAACTCCATATTCCAGTAATAGCCACCAATGAAAAAATCACACTCGGTCTGCCTGAGAGGTCAAATGACAGCATTGATGCGATCATACAAGATCTTGTAAGCGGAAAACAGGCAGGTGCATTGATACTTGACCCCGAAAAGGTAGGGGAATTGGTTCCAAAACTTGCCATGAAGATGGGGCCGATAAGGAAAGCCAAAGGGCTTACCGCGCTCCCGGATGATGAGGAATTCAAGAAACTTGTGGCAAAATGCACAAAATGCCTTCAGTGCACACGCGACTGCCCACAGGGTCTGCCTATCGCAGATGCAATGGCAGCTGCCGTAAATGGCGACCTCACGCAGTTCGAAGTGCTCCATGACAAATGTGTGGGTTGCGGAAGATGCGATTACAGTTGCCCTGCGGATATTCCTGTGCTGAACGTCATCGAAAAAGCTGCCCAGCGCGTGATACGCGAAGAAAAAGGCAAGGTAAGAATAGGAAGAGGACAGATAGGCGACCCTGAGATACGTGAGGAGGGCAGAAATCTTGTGCTTGGCACCACGCCAGGAGTGCTTGCTTTTGTTGGATGCTGCAATTATCCGGACGGCACTAAGGATGTGTATGACGTTGTGGAAGAGATGATACAGCGCAGTTACATTATTATTTCTTCTGGTTGCGCTGCAATGGATATCGGGATGTATAAGGATAAGGAAGGAAAGACGCTTTATGAGCGCTACCCAGGAAGGTTCATCAAAGGAAATCTGCTGAACACTGGCTCTTGCGTATCTAATGCGCATATCGCCGCGACAACGATAAAAGTCGCCTCCATTTTCGCGGGGAGAAAGACAAAAGGCAACTGGGAAGAGATAGCCGATTACGTGCTAAACCGTGTTGGAGCGGTCGGGATAGCATGGGGTGCCTACTCCCAGAAAGCCTTTTCTATCGCCACAGGCTGCAACAGACTTGGCATCCCTGTTGTTCTCGGACCTCACGGCACAAAGTACAGGCGCGCCTTTATCGGAAAACCTTACAGGAAAGATGACTGGAACGTGCTGGACGCAAGGGACGGCTCAATAATCAACGTCGAACCTGCGCCAGAGCATCTTTTGATAACAGCTGAGACGAAGGATGAACTGATGCCGCTGCTGGCTAAGCTGTGCTTCAGACCAAGCGATAACAGCTTAGGAAGGGCTATCAAACTCACACATTATATCGAACTGAGCGAGAAGTATCTTAAAAAGATGCCTGACGACTGGCATGTATATGTGCGAAGCGAACATGACCTTCCTGTAGCCAAGCGCGAACAGCTACTAAAGCTTCTGGAGGAAAAGGGATGGAAGATAGACTGGGAAAAGAAAAAGATCACTGAAGGACCGCTGCGCAAAGTGGATGTATCGTTCCAGCCTACAAATGTCCCCCGTCTGTGCAAGGAGACCAAGAAATGACTGCAGAAAAGGTCATAGACACGACCCGATCGGCAGTTCCATTCGACACCGGGAACGTCCCGGGACCGAAGATGGCAAGGGCTGTCATGCCGGCAGTGCCAGGAAAGATGCTCGCAAGAGCAAAGAGACCGCTCCTGATTGTTGGTTCTGAGGTACACGATAAGGATGTGCTTGCAAGGGCTGTAGCGATAGGACAAGCGGGAATCCAGATAGCTGCAGTCGGGAACGCCTATACATCCCTTGGGGATAAAGGAGTCGATGTCCACTATATTAATATGCATGCTCTGGCACCATATCTCTGCGACCCCGAATGGAAGGGACTTGATGGAAAAGGAAACTATGACCTTGTCGTGTTCTTCGGGATAACGTATTATTATGCATCGCAGGCTATATCTGCGCTCAAGAATTTCTCGAATATCAAGGTGATATCAATAGACAGGTATTATCACCCGAATGCAGACATGTCATTCGGAAATCTCAAGGATGATGTTTTCATAGCAGCGCTTGATGAAGTTATTAAGGAGTTACCAAAAAGATAAAACAGGCAGGATAAAAAAATGGCAAACGAATTTCCCTTTGAAATATCACCCATGTTCGAGGGTGAACGCGTACGAAAAGATGATATGTTCGTTGAACTCGCAGGTCCCAAGTCTCGGGGATTTGAGCTTGTGAGGGCTGTGGGATCAGATGAGATAGAGGATGGTAAATTTACACTCATAGGACCGGATATTTCCGCTATGAAGGAGGGGTCGCGCTACCCCTATGCGATGATTTACCGCATCGCAGGAAAACTGGTAGAACCTGACCTGGAAGCTATAGTGGAGAGGCGAAATCATGATTTCCAGAATTATATACAGGGCTACATGCACCTTAACCAGAGATATGATGTCTGGGTACGGATCAATAAGGATGCGATAAAAAAAGGTCTTAAATCATTCGAGCAGATAGCAAAAGCAACAATGATGCTGTTCAAGAACGAACTTCCTTTCATCGAGAAAATAGATGCGACATACATCACTGACCCGGAGGAAGTTGAGAAGCAGAGGGCTGAGGCTTTGAAGGTGTACGATGCCAGGGACGCACGCACACGGGGTCTTCATGACGAGGACGTTGACGTGTTCTATGGCTGCACGCTGTGCCAGAGCTTTGCCCCTACCAATGTTTGCGTTGTCACACCTGACAGGATATCCTTATGCGGCGCTATCAACTGGTTTGACGGGCGCGCGGCGGCGAAAGTTGACCCTGAGGGTCCGCAGTTCGTCATCCCGAAAGGCGAGATAATTGATAAGGAAGGCGGGGAATATTCGGGTGTCAACGAGAAAGCCGTGGCTCTGTCGGGCGGAGAATACTCCCGCATCAAGATACATTCGTTCTTTGAGTACCCGCATACAAGCTGTGGATGCTTTGAGGTCGTAGGCTTTTACATCCCTGAAGTGGATGGCATTGGATGGGTTGACAGGGACTATACGGGTACTACCCCTAATGGTCTTGCGTTCTCCACGATGGCGGGACAGACGGGAGGAGGCAAGCAGATAATAGGTTTCCTGGGCATCGGGGTGAACTACTTCCGCTCGCCCAAGTTCATACAACCTGACGGGGGATGGAACCGGGTGGTGTGGATGCCCAAGAACCTGAAAGAGAAAATAAAAGCTGATATCCCGCCCGAGCTTGCTGACAAGGTTCCCACTCAAGATGAGGTGAACGACCTCAAGACACTGCGCGATTTCCTTGAGAAAAAGCAGCATCCTGTAACGCAAAGATGGAGGAAGGAAGAAGCGGCTGCCGAAGCGGCGTCTGAAGAAGCAGGAAGGATGGCTGCATCGGCGCCCGGCTGGTCAGTTCCCGCGCCCACTATGACGATGCCACCTGGAATGCCGGCGATGCCACAGATGCAGTTCGGAGCCGGCGAGGGTGTGAAGATCACTCTTAAGAACGCTAAGATCACGATTGACAGGATCGTATTAAAGCGTATATAGATTCAAATTCTTGAACGACTGCGCATATCCATAAGAGCGCTTCGCACTTTGTACCTCTCGCCATAGCCAATCTCACTTGTCAAAGGCTCTATTTGTTTGATAATTTCAGATGCTTCAGTGAATCTGCAGTATGAGTATGCCCGAAAATTAGGTAGTGTCCTACATTTCATGACCTGATATCTATATTTGTCTGGGTCTTGAAAAACATGACTTTACCATTGGGACTATGCGACGATTTTTTAAAATTATATCACTTTCAATCCGTTCCATCTCAAAGTATAATCAGGGGCCTTCTGCCGTCAGATTACGTTGCACGAAAGTGCGGAATTTTTGAGAAAACCAACGCCAGTCATTGGCACGTCTTATCCACTCCCCCCAGATTGGGTTGTATGTTGGAATGGTAGACATTCCGCCCAATCCTCCTCCGGCAACAGGGGGCGGTGAGTTCAGTTGCATCCAGGTCTGGATGTTAGGATCGTTAGCAATAAACCAATCTGCAAACGAATGGATACGATTGTCAATGGCCGTGGTGGCGCTGTTGGATAAAGTGACGCCATCCGGCTCAAGTGAAAAACCTAGCACGGCGCAGAAAGTGTGATAGCGACGATTCTTTCCTTCGCGTGGCGCCGATGGAAAATAGAATCGTTCCAGATTATCAGATAGAGGCTGAGCAGCATTGAAAACAAACCCAAAAGATGAGGATGTTGAAGTCATCGCGACGCCATCCACATCGCCAATCAGATCAAATTCTGGTGAGTATTCATCCATATAATTCTGCATGGTTGTGCCGCCGTTTGGATGGGGATGCGCCGTCATCCATTCTGCCGCGGCGCTGCCTGGATCTCCAGCCCAGCTTGCCACATCCAATTGAGAGAGACCTGATGGGAGGTTCGCGACCAGCCTGCCGGCTATACCACCAGTTCCTCCAGCCCCAGGAGCTTGTGTTTCGGCATTGGCAACTATCGCGGTTACTATGTGGGAAGGATCTGACTCGCCGCCTTGAGGTAAGGTAACCGTGAACTCGCCCGACAAGGTCGTTACATCCCCCGCGGTCACTCCTGGGCCTGCTGCGACTCCGCTAGTTGAAGCTGTAGAGGGAAGTAACCAATCGAAGCCCGTAGAGTGATACTTGGATCTCATAATCATCTGCGCCACTTGCAGAGCCGTGCGTCCTGGGTTAGCGGCCTCCACACGCCGCACCAGATCAATAAACTGGCGCATCGTGGTCACGGTCGGATTGGTAACGGTGGGAATGGGCGTTCCATAACGTTGTATCGTTGGACGTCGTATGACCTCTTGTTGCGCCATATGGGTCAGTTCATGCGCCAGCAACCTCTGTCCTTTGCTTATCTCCGGCGCATACTCCCCCGCGCCAAACACTATATCGCGCCCAACCGTGAACGCCCGCGCATCCACTCTCCGCGCCACCTCCGCTGCCTTTGCATCCGTATGCACTCTCACCGCACTGAAGTCATACCCGAAGCGCGGCTCGAAGAAAGCGCGCACAGATTCAGGCAAAGGCTGACCGCTACCCCTGGCAGCATTGATACTTTCCTCCATATCCGGCGTAATTTCTGGAGCCGAGCCCAAGACTCCTTTGGGCTGAAGGACTTCTTCCTCTTCCGGCAGGCGCCGACCCGAACACTTCATACACGCGCGCTGGACAGGATTATCCGGGGTCTTGCCTGAAACCGCCTTCGGCTCAGGCATCCGCATCATCTGCTCAGCCACCCGGTCAGCCTCCTGCTCGTATATGTCGCCAGGTTGCCCGATTCTGAGCTTGGCATGCAAAGCCCATGACTTAATCAGCCTTCCCACAGTCTGGTTCCCGATAGTTCTTTGAAGTAACAGGATTTGTTCTACAGGCGAGCGAATGGATTGAGAGGTCCGTTGCGTTTGAGAAGCCCTGTTTGCTCTCTTGACTTCAGGCTTTTTAATACCTACCTGGGCTCTTTCGGTCATATTATATCTCCATTATTCCTTATCTCGCCTGCGGACTCCGTTGATGCGCGCGATAGACCTGGAGCACTTCATCCCTGTATGCATCCCTTCGGGGTGAGCCGTTGTAGTCCCGGATTGCCGTACCCCAGTCCCGACTGCGCCGATACTTCTCGAAAAGGATGCGGATCCCGACAGCAATCTGAACCCCTGGATCTGTGAAAGTAGTCTCGGTTACCCCTGACACCCCTGCAGGCGTCTCCCCTGCTGCTTGTCGCTCTCCAGCAAGTACCTGAGTCAATCCCCTGGCACTGGAACCTCTCGATGAAGCTGTTTCAGAAAAACGGGATTCGCAGTATATCATCGCCTTGATCAGATCCGGGTCAAGGGGATTGGGACTGCCGCGCGCATCAAGTGGTTGAAAGATTTCATTATAATGCCTTGTCCAATGCACGATTATTGCATCGAAGCGATTCGGATCACCCACGGTCCCTTCGGTTGCCTCTGTCCCCCATTGGAAAACGTCAGATGCAGTGGAAGCTCCGCCGGTAACTGGAGTCGGGGTGACTCTGGAAACCGCAGCAGCAGGAATAGTCAAAGTGCTCAGATATGCGTCGGTCGCACGAAGCAGCAGTACCCCTTCTATTGGGGAACCGGCCAAGACTGTTCCCCTGGTTTTTCTCGCCAAGGTGCGGGGGGTCAACGGTGATGCGAAGGGGTCTCGCTGACCTCCAGGAAACATCTCGTTCTCATCATAGATAAAGAGGTTTGTCCTGTCATGATCGAGCACTGCGCCGGCAACCAGCCGCATATCACGGTGCGTGGGAGTTGAATAGCCATAGTAATGGAGCACATCGCGGAAGGTGGCGTTCCACCCCCCGCCACTGTATGAAATGCAGAAATCATTCATCGGGTAAGCTCCGCTGCGCAAGGAGTTGATGTATGCGTTACCAATCCGGCTACCTGCCGTGACATGGCGGTACAGGATATTCGAGAAATCAGTGGATCTTCCGGTAGACTGCAATATCCAGAAATTAGTCAGGCGCTGACTGAGAGTTCTGGCGTCCGGCGCGCCAAGAACCCCGATAGAGTGACAGGCAGGAGTCACTGTTGGATTCTGCTCAAGCTGGAGCATCAAATGCTCGATTGGCCTGACAGTAATATAACTCGATCGTGCAATGTCAGGCATCCGCATCACCTGCTCAGCCACCCGGTCAGCCTCCTGCTCGTATTTATCCCCATGCTGACCTATCCTGAGTTTTGCCTGTAAAGCCCCCGACTTTATTAGCCCCTCCACCGCCCTGTTGCCGATGGTTCTCTGAAGGAATAGTACCTGGTCAATAGCTGAGCCATAGGATTGTGAAGAATCTGATTTTTGTATCTTTTCAGCTATAGTCTCCTTATTCGCTGCATGCGTTTTTACTGTTTTTAATGCTTTGCCCATTTATTATTTCCTCATTATATTTTACCACATTTATTCCACTGCATCGGCGTGCAGTGATATCAGGCAGTTCTATCGGTATTCCGTACGGCCTCCCTTATAGCGCTCTCCATCAAAAACATAGGTAGTTGCGCCTATACCCTGCTCACTGGCACCAACATCCACCGGCACGGATTCCACCACGCTAAAATTGCGCAAACCATGGGATTCACCCGGCTCTGGTATTGGGTCCTCCATACCAATAACGATACCCAGTTCATAGCCACAGTCACCTCGCTGGATGAACAATCGCCACCACATGCCGGATTGGCTTATATTCAGATGGTTGGGCGGGACCAGGACAACAGGCGAACCATGACCATCCAGATCCAGATTTGGAACGACATGAGTTTCAACCACCCATTGGACCTGACCATGTGCATCGCGTATTTCGGCCATCACCTGGGGGATCGGTCGGCAATCTCCCGGCAAGGATGGTAGTTTCTTCGTTTTTGCACTTCCTGTAATCATGGCTTATCATCTCGATTCTCTCTCACATTTTCTTTTATGTAAGTTTGGTATCTCGGCTCAAGGGCACTGCTGATCTGGCTGTTGGCCGTTATAATCAACGGTAACAGATGTTCGACCCGCTGCCGGTCAGTTGTGAGCAGGAAATAGGCATTGGCTAGAAACACGTGACGTCCAGGCCCTGGCATCCAAAAGGAAGCGGGTGTGGCGCTGGTATCCTTTTCGACAGTCAGCCCGGCAGCGGTAGCACGTTGCATTGGAATAAGGCGGTCAAGCACGGCCGCCACCGTCGTCTGCTCTGAGAACGTCGGTGGCGGATCTCCCGCCGGGCGACGGATATTGAAAGCAGCGACGAGGACATCATAGACATCGGCATAATAAGTACTGATGGCCCTGATACCCTGCCCGCTCTCACGGGCTGTATTCATTCTGCCATAGAGACTGGAGGTGTCCTGTTGTGTCCAGGTCAACCAGGTCTGCAGCCATGCCATGCCACGTCTCGAATTTTCCGGTTCTGTGCCACTCAAACCCACCACATTGTCTGTGGTGGTGGGGGCAGTACAAAAGCCTGCGAAGCCGTTCAGGCACAATACCATCAGCGTGTAGCTGTCTGTATTGGCCTCGGCTATTGCCGGATAGCTGGATAGAAATTCAATCAGGCGAGCGTGGCCATAGCCGGTATCCCGGGTGCCAATGGAACCATGGCCGGCTTCGTGCATTATGACGAATGCCTTTTTCTCATCCTGGTTCAAGGCGGCATGTACAGAAATTGTCTGGAAGAATGGTGGACAGATGGTAATTTGTGCGCCAGCACCAGTCCCATTATTAAATGCGGTGGCTGTACGACAAGTAGCATTACACTGGGTGCCATGCCGGTTGTTGGTGCGGACGACGGTGTCGAGATGGTCGCGCCAGGTTGTGAGATTACCTTTGATGTTGGTGCGTCGACCAATGCCTCCAAAGTAAGCGGTGAGCGCAGCATCCCCTTCGGGATCGCCAGGCGTCAGTTCGCCGATAGCGGCGTTCATCCAAGTAACTGCCTGATCAATAGCACTTATCAAGACCGTATTCTCCGGGGAGGTCAGGGCGCGATGTTGCGGTGAACCCGGCAGACAGGGGGCGGTGGTGGATGCCTGCCCGGCCGGCACGACCTCTACTTTACGACGTCTACGATAGGAGGATACTCCCGAACTGGCCGCCGGAAGTGGAGAAGGTGTGCGCAATGGGGGGATAGGGTTTGTGCAGACAGGTCCGGGATCGTCGTGATGCTGGATCGCAAACTCGGCACCCACGGCATTGATCCGGTTAGTGGCGAGATTTGAGCCGAATTCGACCAGTTCGTCTTCGCTGATAAATCCTTCAAGCGTGACAGGGCAGCCTTTCAGGGGACTGGC
Source organism: Candidatus Methanoperedens sp. (assembly GCA_028679855.1). Lineage (GTDB taxonomy): Archaea > Halobacteriota > Methanosarcinia > Methanosarcinales > Methanoperedenaceae > Methanoperedens. Next base: position 11,599 of record JAJRAP010000075.1, on the reverse strand, counting down.
GGCGCGGGTAAGCAGCCGCCCGATCTTGGCCTTATCATCATTGTCCAGCGTCGAATTGCCCCGGTCAAAGAAAATATCCTCGTCCCTGCCGCCCGTTTCCTGTCCGCTGACCTGGACATCGGCAGGGGTAACTGTGCCTATCTGGTGGGGCTGAACAGAACGCTGGGAGCGCTTATCGTCAAGGCATTTGAGCGTCGGCTGATCGAGGACCCCCGCCGTTGCACCGGTTATTGCTTCTGCGGTTTGAAAAGAGGTGATGCCTGCGGCAGTATCCGGTCCGAATTTCCGGTCTACGCCGTCGCCGTTCGGGCCATACGTGCCAATGTTATAGCCAAGGTCCACCAGCGCTTGTTGGAACAGGCCAACCGCTGTTCTCGGTGTTAGTGACTGCGTCAAAGTCCGGACACCATGAAAAACGTCCAATATAGTGGCTTCATGTGGGAAAAAGATGGGGTTGGTGCGGCCGGCAAGCAGTGCAGGGTCACATACACGCTGGACGACAACGCCGGAACCCCCCTGCTGGATGGTATGCACCAGCTCGTGAGCCAGCAGCCGCTGTCCCTCGTGCGTTCCGGGTGAAAAACGACCCGCAGCAAACACAATCTCGTTTCCCACCGTATATGCTGCGGCGTTCAAGTCCCGCGCCGATTGCCCAGCGTCCCCTCCTGTGTGAACACGTACTCTCGAAAAGTCATAGCCTAAGCGAGGCTCAAAAAAAGCGCTAACTGACTCAGGTAAAGGCTGACCACCGCCTCTGAGGTTGCCTATTTTAGATTCTAAAGCCGGTGAGCTTTGAGTAGTCTCACCACTCAATTCCTTTTTATGGAGATTTTCTTCCTTTTCTTTGCACGATGAACTTCTGGCAAAAGGGCAACGGCGTTTTGGCTGAACAACTGGCTCCGGTATCTTCATCACCTGCTCCGCCACTCTGTCAGCTTCCTGCTCATATTTATCACCGGGCTGGCCGATCCTGAGTTTTGCCTGCAAAACTCCTGACCTGATAAGCCTCTCCACTGCCCTGTTGCCGATGGTTCTCTGGAGAAACAGTATCTGTTCAGCAGGCGAATCCACAACTTGAGATACTTCCGTCTTTTTTTGGGATGCCCTGTTCTCTGGATTTTTCGCTGGTGTTTTGGCTGCTGTTATTACTGTTTCACCCATTTTTTTAATCTCCAATATCGGTAGAGTCCTATTTTTTTACCTGATAATCAGTTCTATTTCAAAGTATAAACCGAGGCAAGGATTTAGAATACGGAAGCACACGGATACGATTGATACGGTTTTCTTGTTCAATAAAAATGAAAAAAAAGTTTCCAAAGCTTAGTTAATCTATTACCTAAAAGCCACAGAAATCCCAAATTCAATTATTACAGAGGTCACGATTTTTAAGACACTACGAAAAAATGCCCCTGTCCTTAAAAATCTTGATCAGCCCTCTGGTCTTTTTTCCTCCATACAGGTTCCTCTCCGCAGTAATTATGGCATCGGCTCCATCCCTGAAATCCGAATACTGGCTCAGGTAGAAATGGCTTTCGAGGATGACAGTATCAGCTTTCTTCTTTCCAAGAAGTGCTTTTACTTTCCACAAACAAGCAGACCAGATCTCACCGTCATCATGCACTTCTCCAGTCATGTCTCCTGGATATTGCTTCTGGCTGTCTAATCTTCGAAGGCATTCCGCCCCGCCTCCAGGATAACCCTTTGCATCCCATTCTCCGATTCTTACTTTCCTTGGCTTTTTCTTATATTTATAGAAAAATGTACCTGCGACATAGTCCCCGAATCCTTCACCCATGGCTCCTCCTTCGCTTTTCTGGCCAAAACCAGGGATTATGGCCTCCTGGATAGCATGTCCGTACTCATGAAGGATAATATCCCCATCTTCAGCATCATCCACACCTCCATCTCCATACGTGATATCCTTCTTTCCTGGGGATGGGTCATAATACGAGTTGTCGTCCGGTCCGCCATGCGCATTTATTTTTATGGGATGACTCAATATTCCTTTATCATTCTTGAAACCCAGGGACTGGATATAACGCTGCAAAGCATCAATATGGTAATAAGCCATTACTTCTTCGAACCTGTCGTCTTCCCTCGTAAATTTAAATTCAAAACTCGAAGATTTTGCTGCATTTGGAGTATTTGTGGTATCCACATATGGTCCTTTCAAATAACCACCCGTTTCCAAATCGTTCAGAACTACCGTCTTATAGGCTTTTTTAAAAACATCCTGTTCCGTATCGACTTCATCGAAAAGATCGTCCCTGTCAAGCGTTACAACCGGATTGGGTATAAAAACGATCCCTTTTCCTTTAGCCGTCCTCAGGACATTTCGTTCCTCAATAATATGCCCATCTGTCCTATCGATAAAAAGGATCCATGAAGCTGCGGGTTCTTTTGTTCCGAACTTCACCTTCCATGCCTTTCTTAGATTTCCTTTCAGGGGATATATCATGGTCTCTTTTTGTATATCACTGTTCAGGATACCGTGTTCTTCGATCTTCTTTTTAATTATTAAATCGATTTCGCTCTCTGGCAATGGGCCGGCTTTAGCTATTCCAATTTTTTCATTCAATCTGGAAACAGGTACCGTATCGTTTTTTACCATAAAGATCCTGTTCTGTTTGTTGATGTGAACAGTAACCCAGGCACCATGTATTGGTGTATCCTCATAATATTGCTGGAAAAGTACTGTTGAAGCTCCAAGGCTTTCTGTAACCTTATCATATTTCAGATCGTCTAATACAGCAGATATTTTCAGAATGTCCAGGTTCTCTTTCAAGAATGTCTCAGCTACCTCCTCCGGTGTTCCTTCATAAGGGTCTGTTTCAAATCCATAAATTTTTTTCGGGATGTAATTTTCTTTGTCCCATCTAACTTTCCATTTGTTTATATCTATCATAGCATATCTCCTATTTTCTTATATATTATTGATTATCATACGAAGCAGTAATGGTATCAAATGAAAGACAGAAGAAGATGCCCAGATCGCGTGCTTCATCATCAAATTTATTCAATATGCTGGCATGCTTCGGAAATCGACCTGTCAGATCCAAACGATGGAGAACTCCTATCTGAAACTGCGGCGAATTCAAATCTGGAACATGATGACCGACCAGGATGAATTGGTGCGGATACCTGCCACGTATCACCCTTAAGACCTTGTAGCGCATCAGCGAAATTACGTACATGACACCTGGTCTGGGAACCGGGAATCCAATATCCAGCAGTTCAGCCTCGACCGTAAGCTGACCATGGGAAATAGCTGCTTTGCGCTCAAATTTATTTTTGCTGTCTGTCATGCAGCCTCAGCAATCATGGCCCTGGCCTCCTCACCGTGATCACAACGCGGCGGTTGAGGGCACGGTTCGCCGGGGTATCATTGGCTGCAACAAAGTTGGTTGCACCGCGTCCTTCGATATGTACCCTCCCCCTCAGTCCTAGCGCATCACGCACCCGCTCTGCCCTGCGCCTTGAAACCTGCTGATTTACAGCAGCACTGCCGCCAGCATCCGCGAAACCTTCTATCAGGACTGTTGAGGTTGGGTTGGCAGCAACATCTGCTGTTGCAGCAGCGATGGCAGCCGCTCCTCCAGCAGGCATAGCACTGGAACCGCTTGCGAAATTGTCAATAATTCTTGTGGAAACAACAACAGGGGGCGCCCGGCGAGAACTGGTAACCGTCTGGTTCTGGGTAGCTACATCAAGTCTCGTTGTAAAGACAAGGTAATAATTCTCATAGTCAAAAACGATCGTTTGGGTTGTAGGAGATGTGGCTTGGATAACTTCCGCTACACGCCGCCCTGGACCTACCAGTTCTGCTGCAACTCTACTCTCTAGCTCTGTTGCTCGTTCATGCGTTTGGCGGAACCTCCCTACACCTGCAACTGCTCTCAAACCATGCGCGCGGAAATTCTCCTCAATCTCATGAGCGGCCAATGCCACACCACTGCCAGGTGCGCCAGCTTCGATGGCGAGGAGGTCGTCGATATCTATCTGTTGCACTCGAGTTACTCTCAGATCCTCTGGCTGAGGGAAAGCCCCGACCATAACTTGCGGTTGCCCACGTCCAACGATCACTTCAGCATGCTGAGTGGCGTGGTTTATAATTGTTGTAAGTCGTGCCCGGAGGGTGGGCGATGGCGGGGCTGCCGGAAGCACTGCACCAATCCGAACCTGGTTAGTAGCTACATCCAGGTTAAGGGCGAGACCGGCACGAGGTCCGATCAAACCTAACAAAGAGTTCACGTCAGGAAGTGTACCAAAGGTCACCAGCCTGCGCTGAATTACAGGCATTGCATTAACATGTTTGACCTTGTTAGGTTGTGCGCTTCCCTGCTGTACAACATGCGTCAACTCATGCGCCAGCAGATTTTTCCCGGTCTCAGTCTCCGGTGCGTACTGCCCTTCCCCAAGCACCATATGCTGGCCGATCGTGTAAGCCCGTGCATTAACAGATCGCGCTGACTCCGCCGCTTTAGCATCGGTATGTACTTTCACCTTACTGAAGTCATGGCCAAAGCGCGGCTCGAAGAAGTTACGGAGAGAATCAGGCATGGGCATGCCTCCTCCATTCAGGTAGTCGATATATGTTTCCAGACCCTGGGTCCTGCCGGAAACCACTTCTCCATGCTTTTGTGCATCCGTCATCACCTGCTTTGCAACACTATCCGCTTCCTTCTCGTAAATATCGCCGGGTTCACCAATTCTAAGTTTAGCCAGCAATCCCGTTGACTTGATCAGCCTCTGTACCGCCTGATTGCCGACAGTCCTTTGAAGGAATAAAATGCGGTCAACAGCAGAATTCATAGAGTGAGATTTATTCGTCTTCACAATTCGAGAAACTGAATTTTGAATCTTCACTTCAGATTTTTTTTCCACTATTCTATCTCTTTTGCTCATCTTCTACCTCCTATACTCTGTCTTATTTCCTCCGCGACCCAGCAGCTTCGGCTTGATTCGAACATATCCCCATTAGAATAGTTCTCAGCCTTGCACCCCCCGTGGCAGGCAAGTAGCCATTTGCAGTCGCGGCATAATCCTTTGATATCATTCAGGCGAACGCTCCTGAAATAATTCAAAATGGCTGAGTTCTCCCATATCCACTGGAATGTGTGGTCACGCAGGTTCTCGCCGTTCAAGCCCCAGAAATAAGTACATGGTACGACATTACCCTCTGGTGTTATTGAGCATACGGAACTGGCCGCGCTGCAAACACCAGAATCACAGAAATTTACAGGGTCTGTTGGGGGTGGTTTGAGCGTCATATTGTAGCTTGAAACCTGTATTTTCCTGTTCTCAAGGTATTCCACAAGCTCTTTCATCCTGCCCGGTGATAGTCGAATATCTCCGGCGTTCATTTTCCCGCGTCCCATTGGCACTACCCCCTGTACGCGATAGTTCTTTACGCCAAGGTCATCCATAAGCTGGATTATGTTCGGGATGCGATCTACGTTCAATGTCGTAGCCGTTGTGCACACAGAAGTATTAACGCCTTCTTCCAGAAGCAGCCTGATGCTTCGGATCGCCCCGTCAAATGCACCTTTTGCTCCACGCGCCATGTCATGGGTTTTTGCATCATCGCCATCTATGCTTATCTGGATATTCAGTTTCGCTGCTCCAAGTTGCTCCACTGTATCCCTGTCCAGGAGAATGCCATTGGTCGAAACACCCACAGAATCGAATCGAAGACCTGCGGCATGATGGACTATCTCCAGCATATCTTTTCGCATGAAAGGTTCACCACCGCTAAAAGAGATACTTTTCACTCCAAATGCCGACATCTCTTGGAGTGTGCGTTTGACTTCCCCGGCAGAAAGCTCACTCTCCTGCCGGGTACCATTGAAATTGTAGCAGTGAGCGCACCGCAGGTTGCATTCACAGGTAATATCCCAGAATACTGTGGATGGGGCAGCCCAGTTTCTGTAATATTCGAATTTTTCCTGCCTCCATGCTATCATCCCAAGCCTGCTTAAATCATCAAGAAAAACATTAACATAGTCCAATGATTCGGGATTGGCAAGTCCAAAATCCTTTGCTATGTGGTCTGCTATCTCCTGAAGCTCATGTCCGCCATCACAGTGTTCCAGTATCCTGTATCCGATATAATTCAGTTCGTAATCCCGATTATCTACTGGATTGAATATCTGGTAGTTATTTCCTTTTCTTACTTTCAGGAAAAAGAAGGGTTTCACTTTTTCTTTCCCTTCTTTGCTTTAACCTTTGTTAGTGTCTCTTTCATGGGCGCTATCGTAGGTCTTCCTCCAGGACATGCTGTTACAGCACCCGCCTTCTTTGAGATGGGTCTTACCAGGGTCGGTGTTCCGAGGACCGGCGTTACTACAACCGGTCTATCCACGACAGGCGTTTCTATATCTGGCCTATCTATAATGGGTGGTTCTGCAGTTGGTCCTCCTGATATACATGATGCCACAATACTCGGTGTTGCTCCAGTGCAAAGGACATCGATTCTACCCGGTATTGCTGCAAGACATGTAGTATCTGGCCCTGGAGTACCTGGCCCTCCAACCACACAGAGAATCCTCTTGTTCAGCACGAAGTCTGCAACCGTGACCTGACCTGCTATCACATTTACTGTCCGTGAGGAATTATTATATCCTGATGCGTTTACACCAACAGTGTGAGATCCCGGCCCGACACTGGGGAATCTATAAGTTCCACTTGCATCGGTAATAACTGAATCTCCAACTTCAACAAGGTTCACTGTAGCGGAAATTATCGGTGTCCCGCTCGTGTTTGTAACTCTTCCTGTAATTTCTCCGGTTGCAGGTAAAAGCACAAGCTGGAAATTCACAGTAGTAGTCAGATTTTCATTGACGGTTGCTCCCTGCGTGCCAGTATTATATCCTGATGCGCTTGCATTTACCGTATATGTGCCAGTGGGAACATTAGAAATAGTATAATTACCTGAATCATCAGTTATAGCAGATAGAGACGTTCCTGCGACTGACACTATAGCGCCCTTTATGCCAATTGCTGTTGCTGCAAAATTTGTTACCCTTCCTGAAATCGTCCCTCTGGAAACAGCGATCTCAAGCTGGAAGTTCGCAGTTACCGTACCGCCAGCTTCCACCATTACAGTTGTTCTTTTTGCGACATATCCCGCCGCGCTTGCAGACACATCCTGGGAACCGGATTGAACATTCTTGATAACATAATTCCCGGTAGCATCTGTTACTGCTGATTTACCTGCAACCGTAACTATTGCCCCTTCTATCCCGACTTCTTCCACAAGTGAACTGGATGGAGACCCCGATACACAAATGATTATGGAGTCTATCGGTTTTACGATCGTGGTGTCTATTGCTTTTATTAATCCAGGATCAACAGTACGTGTAGCAGTTATAGCTCCTGTACCTATGGTTTGCGTAATTTGCCTTTTTAGGGTTGTTACCCTTCCAGTAACAGTACCTGTAGTTACAAGCGGCTTTAGCTCGAAGTTAAGAGATATTGTCTTGTTAGCTTCCACAAGCACTGAAGAGGTGCTTGCATTATAATTCAAAGCGCTTGCGATTACAGTTTGCGTGCCAAGAGGAACATTCTTGATCTCATAATTTCCTGAAGCATCAGTTAGTACAGATTTTGACGTTCCTAATACAGATACTGTCGCTCCTTCTATCCCTTTCGGGAGAGGTAAGATTAAAGGACTGACAGGTAATACCTTTACAGGTGTTAGAGTATCCTGCAAATTTACCGTTGTTAAATCACGAGAAGATAGACCTGAAAATTCTGTTACCCTTCCCTTAATTGTTCCTGTTGCTTTTTCCAGCTTGAAGTCGATACCTGAAGTAGTGTCGTCTGCTGTAACTACAACAGATGCCCGGTTCTGGGTCTGGTACCCATCGGCAGAGGCAGTCACAGTATGTGTACCTGCAGGAACATTTGAGAGAGTGTAATTCCCTGTTTCATCTGCAGTGGCTGTAATTCCTCCAGCGGTCACTTTAACAATATTTCCGATCAGATTCCCATCTTTATCTGTAACCCTGCCTGTTATAGTTCCAGTCGTGGATATTGGAGTCAGGGGAATATCTATCCTATTCACCTGGTTTGCTTCTACATCTACTAAACTCGATTCCTTTTCATATCCTGAAGCAAATGCCCATACTACCTGGTTTCCATGAGGAACATTTTTAAGAGAATAATGACCTTCACTATCAGTCACTGTTGTAATTGTACCAACTGAAACAATTGCTCCTGTGATTATCTTGGTGTCATCTGTCTTATCTATTATAAAGCCCTCTATGTTTCCAGTCGTGGATCTAAATGCAACCTGTGTTACCGCTGAGCCTGTACCTGTTGTGGCCATTACAGAGGCATTTCCCGGTATTGTTCCGCTGGTGAGTATTGCTGTAGCCGATCCATCAGGGCCAGTCCTTACAAGATGAATAATATTCCCAAGTGTGCTGATAAGATTAACATAGATATCAGGTAACCCAACTCCGGCATCATTTCTTACATTAATAGTGATCGAAGAAACCTGTTCGCCATCCGCATCGATTTCTGTGGGGCTTGCGCTTACCAGGACATGGCTTGGGGCAATTTTATTCTTAATACCCACTGACTGATCTTCAAGCGCGCTTGCCTGCGCACGCAGACACTCCAGCATTTTTGTCATATATTTATTGTTATTGACAAGTTTTCTTCTGGTATTATCAACGATTATCTTTTGATTTCCCAGACCATCAGTTCCAAGACTCAATTCTGCAATCTTAACTCCAGGTTCAATATCGTCCTCAAGACATGGCTTTGTCCAGAAATCAATTAATTCACCAATGAGTTTTTCAGATATCTCCCGTGGGGATTTAACTTCGATTATTGATGCTGTATCATTTATGGATGTATCATTGATTTTTGCAATCAAGGTGAATTTTTCAGGAGGATTTGCATCAACTTTTACCACAAACCACTTTTTGATAGTTTCACCGGGCGGTATATTTATCGTATCTGTATTACTGCCTTCGACCAATAATAATCCCGATGGCAGTGTTTCCTGGCCTATCCCTGTATCTTTTATCGAAATTGATAAACTCTGGGAATTATTAAGGTTTGTCATTTCAAGTGATATTTCAAATAAATCTCCTGCACTGACATATTTTTTTACTTTGCGTTTAAATCTGAATTGGACATTCCCGGAAAAGTAATCAAAAACTTTAGTTGCATGATTGCTCCATATCCCGCAAAGTTCTTCGCCTGTAGGGTCTGATCCATTTGCCTGTATATCCCTTATTTCAATATCATAGGATTCTTCGATCCTGTTGTTGGCGCATACTTCATCACAGGTTGAAGCCGTCTGGGCCCTGACCCTTTCTTTTGGGCACTCTTTATAGGAGATGTAAATCGCTTTTTTATTACCTGGTGAAGGTTTGTCCTTATCAGCCAGGGTTAAACTCACATCCTCAGGCAAGATGATCTCCCGACCGCACCTGTCTATCGCAAATCCGGATTCTACAAAGACATTCGTACCGGTTGAGCTAACATTAAGCCCGCAAACAGTTCCGCTCCCGAACAATAAATTATTTATCAGCCATCTTTTATCATTTACATATTGTTGCTCAAGCACAAAATCTCTAACCGTCATTAATTTTCCATAAAAATAATTATTCTTCTCGAATGCTCGAAGCTTACAATTCTCTGTGTTCTCTTGACTATCTGACATTTTCATATCCTCCTTTAATATTTTATCCAATTTTATTTTTTCAAGTTAATTTAGTATCTATATCTGTTCGTGAATGTACTCTTACCTGTCCAGCATGCTCCGTATCATAAAGAACCGTATCCCTTCCTAAAACCGATGTCTTGCTCATAACGAGAGACGGATAAGTAAGACGGGTATTTACTTCCAGATATGTATGCATATCAAGGCTAAACCACGGTTCAAGCATTTTAAGACCATAACATGTATGCGCAGGTTTCTGCTCTTCGATAATCCTCTTTATCGTATCATAGGTACTTTCACTCAGATCGGGATCTGAGAGTAATACACAAAAACCAAAAGGATCATTCCCAAAAAGAATATCGGATAAAGCAACGATCTCTTCTTCATATATTATCAGCCGGCTGCCATTCATCTCGGCCTCTTTCAGAAAAATAATTTTTTCCTTACTTCCAATATTATTATATATTTTTATATTAATATTATTTTCATCAGTTATCTCGATCCGGGCAGAGTCTATCCAGTTTACTGAAAACGTTTTTTTCAAGTATTGTTTGAAAGCATCACTTTCAGATCCCTGGATTTCCCGCAGGTTGAATTCATAACGCTTTTTTATTGTTGTTTTCGCATCAGGAGGTAGGAAATATAACCCTTTTAAATCCACCCGGCACGGTTCACACTGTTTTTGTTGTGGAATTCGTTTAGCACTGAAATTCTCAACTATTACCGGTTTTTCCTCATGGAAATTTGAGATAATTTCATCAAGGTTTTTTTCCGGATGCTTTCTTGAATATAAGAAGAGAGCGATGGACTCTTCAAGCCCTTCCCTTGTTCCTCTTTTCTTATACAATTGGATCGCTCTCTGGATATACAACCTCTTCGTTTTATCAGAAAAATTCTCCTCATCTGATATTGCAAGCCATGATCCCAGCCATGATATGAACTCAGGAGGCGCTCCCAGCGCATCGAAGAACCGGCTCAGGCGCTCCACTTTGAAATCAATCTCGTAGAAAATGCTTTCAAATATGGAAAGGAAACGCTCAAGAAATTCCTTGCTCACAGCATCTTCCTGATAGATCGCAGGCAGATGATCAAGATATGAAAACCTTGGGAAGAAAACCTGGATCGAACTTATAACAGGTGAAAGAGTTTCATTTCCAGTAAGCGAAATTTTGAACCAGAGGTATTGTCCATGGATATCTTCCTGGAAGAGAGCATCCCTGCGTTGTGTTCCCTGTATCGATGAAGAGCCTGGCATGCCTTGGTGCCATTCGGTCTCCTCAAGATGTTCTATATTGACCTTATTGATATTATCTGAAATATAGTATGAAAAATCCACCTGTGTGCCTTCTTCGAACTTACCTTCCAGAAGGAACCTGTGCCATCGTGTTTTCTTATCCTGGCTATTTATTGGTTTTGATATATAATGACCTGAAAAAAGACCGTTCTTATCTGAACGATTGATTTTATTGTATTTTAAATATATCAGTTTTTTTCCGGTATTATCAATAACATAAAGGTTGCTTTTTGAATCAGTGACCAATCTTTCTGAAGCTCCCCTGTATGACCACATGGGAGAAATATGTATTTGGTCTATGATCTTATATATTGTCTGGTCATTTGAAATATCACCAGCAGTTTCTCCAATAAAAATCTGTTTGTTTGAATCAACTGCAAGTCCCTTTGGTAAAAATCCAATTTCTATTGTTTCAGGCAGGTCTTCAATATAATATACATTGAGGTTGCAATCCTCTTCATACACCTGCAGATAGTGAACTCCACCATCACTGATCGTGATCAAAGCCCGATCCTTGATTTCCTCAAGATAGATCTTAACGAATTTTTCAGGAATAAATACAAGAATGGTTTTTTCATCGATCCTTGATATTTCCGCACCCATTAACCAATCAATATTGAGATGAT
>JAJRAP010000074.1 GCA_028679855.1 Candidatus Methanoperedens sp. | reverse complement strand
GATAAGGTCAAAGAATTGATAAAGGAAAGGATATATCTGGAAAGAATTTTTGAGAAATAATAACTTGCAAGCCCACGAAGCGTGCCCTTCTCACACTTTTAACAGCTTTTTGACCCTTTCAACCAGGTCTTTTCTTCCAAAAGGTTTGGTGATATAGTCATCGGCTTTCAGCACATGCAGGCCCAGCATTTTGTCGATATCCTGGTTCCTTACAGTGAGCAATGCTACATGGAGATTCTCATAATTCTCCCTGACCTTTTTGAATACTTCCCACCCGTCCATCTCAGGCATCATTATGTCAAGAAGAACTGCGTCTGGCAATGTATCTTCGAGTTTCTTCAGACATTCCTCCCCACTGTATGCGGTTATCACTTCGAACCCCTCTGCTTCAAGTACAAGTTTTACCAGGTCTACAGTATCCGGTTCGTCGTCGACAACCATTATTCTTTTACTCATTTGATTCATCTCCCTTGTCTTTTTTCATCCAGAGTTCGTCTTTTAACCACCACCAGTATTTATAAGACGCAGCAACAGCGAGCACATTTCCAATTATTAGAAGAATTAGAAGCATATCATCAGAACCTTTTTCACCTGAATATTGATACCAGCCATATAAAGCAGCCACTACCAGAACTAAAATTGCAATATAGTAAAGACTATAATACCCGGGCAGACGCAATCCTTCTCCCATCCTTGCAGAAAGGTGCGCAAGAACTGCATATAAGACGAGGAAACCTAATATGCCCAGGAGAAAAAGGCCGGATTCCGGTATCATTTTCCCCTTCCTGTCATGACCTGGTCCAATCTCAGGCTAGTACCCCCAAGCAGAATTCCCCCGAGAGCGAAAAACAGCATTGCCTGGGAAAAAGACTGATACACATGACCGAGCGAAGAAGCTGCTAATAATATCAATGACACAAGAAAAAAATAGGGGTATGTTTTTCGCCTGAAGCATTTTTTATAAAACAAGGCTATGCTGTAAGGAATAAGGAACAGAGGTATCATTGAAATAATCCATAGAAGGATCAAGAGAGGATTCATGTTTTTCTACCACCGAACATTTCCCTGAATACGTCAGACGGGGGTCTTCTTGCCATACCTGCCAGCACATTCTCGAATCCTTTCATGGCGACCTTTACTTCTATCCCTTTGCTTGTTATTTCGAATTCCCTTATTTCTTTATCATGGTCTGAGCCACGGCATTTTAGAATGCTCAGAGCTTTTCTCATGTGTCCTTCAACTTCCACCTGCCGCAGTAATACTACTGTATCAACACTACCTGAAAGTGTCTCCAGGGTTAACTTTATATTGCCGAACAGTTCAGGGAGCTCGCTTGTTAAAAGTGTCGTAACGTCCTTAGACGAGAAGTAATCGATAAGGGAGTGGACATAGTCCCGTCGCTTTATCACATCAGGTATGGGTGTTACCAGGTCCTCAATACCGTCAAAAAAGACCCTTCTGATATTATTTTTCTCCAGGATATCCTTTATTAGCATTGCATGTTCATCTGCATGGAAAAGCGCTGGAGGGAAAAATATGAATTTGACCATGCCTTTGTTCTCAAGCTCTTCAAAATCCCATCCGAACGTCTTTGCGTTTCTTTTCAATTTCGAAGGCCATTCTTCAAGCGAGATTATTAATCCCGGCTCTCCTCTGGTCGCGCCTTCATATATGAAATTAAGACCGAAAATGGTCTTGCCAGTACCAGGACCGCCATAAAACAGGATCACGTCATCCTTTAATAGTCCTCCGTTGAGCATTCTGTCCATACCTTCTACACCTGTGCTTATCCTGTTAGTTGGAGCAGTGTCTTTCGGTTCGAACACAGGGAGCAGCCTCGGGAATACAGTGATCCCGTCGCTGCTTATTTTATATGTGTGCCTGCCTGAAATATACTTTCTGCCACGCATCTTTATTATGCTCAGGTAGCGTTCGCTTTTCTCACCCACGGTCTCTTCAGTGATGTACAGGATGCCGTCCACAAGGTAGGAAAGTGGGCTCTGTTTCAGGCTTTCCAGGGAGAACTCACCTGTGAGAAGAACGAGCAGGTTCCAGCTTTTCATCCTCGTGAGGAACTCAAAGAGAAAAAGGCGCCTTTCGAGTTCATTGGGTTTTGACTCAGCTATCACCGTCACTGGATCAATGACAAGCATGGCAGGCTTGTACATCCGGATCTTTTCTTCGATGAACTGTATTACCTCAGGAGCACCTGCAGAAAGCAGGTCTTTCTCGATATTGAACAAACGTAACTTTTTCTTTTCAATTAAGGAGTAATCAAAAAAGGAGTAGCTGGAAATGAAGCTTTCCATCATGGCAACAGGTTCTGAGATCGCTGAAATGAAAAGACAGTTCTCACCTTCTCTTGCAGCGTTGACGAGAGACTGCATAACAAACGTGGTCTTGCCCGCTCCTGCTGTTCCTGCCACTAAGACCGTGGAGGGGTGATTGAACCCGCCGTTGAGGACTGAATCCAGCCCTTTTATTCCTGAAGGTACTATCTTCATGTGACCACCTGATAAATATTATATGATGTTGTTTGAACACATTCTATATATAGCTTATACATGACATATATATTTTTATTATTGCAGATTTAAAGTATTTTTTCCTGGAAGGCAGTGATAAGCTGTTTTTCAATGCCATCTAAGTCGATGACTTCGATACCTCTAAATCCTGCACCATTAAGCCATTCCCTGTACTGCGCTTCTGTCCATGTGCCGCCGCTTTCCGTACTTGCAAGCATATTCACAGCGAACATCGAAGCTGAAGGGCTTCTTCCACGAACAAAATCCTCGATGGCGACGATCCCACCTTTTTTCACAAGTTTTCCGACGCGCAGTAAGAGCTTCCTGTTCTGGTCCTCTGAATAGATGTGCGTAATATTGCCCATGAAAACTATATCGAATGAATGTTCTTTGAATTCCTTAACGAATTCGTGGTTCGAGAAATCCCCTTTCTTAAGCGTGAGGTCTTTTATGCCAGAAAGTCTGAATTCCCTGCTAACATGATCTATGGTCTCAGGCATGTCAAAAAGGACAGCTTTTAATCCTCTGTTCATAAAAGCTCTTGCGTATTTTCCCGGGCCTCCTCCCAGGTCAATAACGTTCCTTGCGTCCTTCTTTCTTTTCAGGCACTCATCAACCACCTTCTCCACAATAGCATCCGGCCTGGAAGCCATCGCGTTCATGAACACTTCTATGTTCTCCGGCTTTTTTCTTCCCGGCTTTTCTCCCTTTATTATCAGAGGAAGCTCAAGCCATGCCTTGATCTTATTCATGAAATGCGGAAGGTAGCCGCCCACATATTCATCGCCACCTTTGATAAAAAGAGGGCGCGCCCTCTTAGCGATAATGTACTTATCTTTTTTCTTTTCCACATATCCCATCCCGCACAGAGCTTCAAGCACGATATACATGGCGCGCTTATCCGCGTTGAGTTCGCAAGAAAGTGTGTCGATATCCTTTTCCTCGATGAGCGCTGAAAATATGCCTGTCTTCAAGGCAGAACCAATAAGTACGAGCTTATTTGCATCATCTATCGCCCTGTCAAAATCAAGTTCTTCTATAGTTGACATAATACCATCCCAAAATGATCCGCAAGATAATTAAGATTTTGAATAATAGCGATTTAAAATTTTTGTATTTGTTTAGCTCATGCACAATTCACGTCTGAGCACTTTTTCAAGCTCATCAAATCCATTCTTATCCTGCAATCTGGCAGTAGCCAGTAAAGAAGCAATATACT
>JAJRAP010000001.1 GCA_028679855.1 Candidatus Methanoperedens sp. | reverse complement strand
TATGAAAATTGAAATGTCCGAAAGTCATGTTCAATGCATGTTTTGAGGCATCCTATGGACATCTCAATAACGCTGCTGATAATCTCAATATTCATCGGTTTCTTCCTGGGTATAATCTCAGGGCTCACACCTGGCATCCACGTAAATAACTTCGCCCTGATACTGCTTGCTCTCACTCCGCTTTTCCTTAAAATGGGCTTTGCGCCATTTTACATCGCAGTGATAATACTCTCAAACTCAGTTACCCAGACATTCGTTGATATCATTCCCTCTATATTCCTCGGCGCTCCAGAGGCTGATACAGCGCTAGCAGTGCTTCCAGGACACAAGCTTCTGATGGAAGGTCGGGGGTTCGAGGCTGTGCGTCTATCAGCCATAGGCAGCGCCGGTTCGGTGGCTGCTGCTCTTCTCATTGCAGTACCTCTGGGTTTCTTTTTCATGAACATCTATGGCACGATAGATGCATACATTGGCTGGATCCTTGTTCTTATCGTGGTGCTTATGATAGCCACAGAGAACGGGGAGGTTGTGGAAGGTCAGGGGTCGCTTGTACATATTAAATACAAGAGTTATGCCGTTATTCTGTTCCTCCTGTCCGGTATGCTTGGAATGTTCGCTTTTGACAATACCGATATGATGACACCCCTGGTAACACTTGGCGAACCATCAATACTTCTTCCACTTCTTTCTGGGTTGTTCGGCGCCTCGATGCTAGTTCTTGCTCTGATGACGCACTCGGAAGTCCCACCGCAGCAAAAAAACTGCAGGTTCACGCTTCCCGGAAAAAGGATCATCAGGAGTATTCTTTTCGGAAGCGCTGCCGGGTCGTTCGTTGCATGGCTTCCTGGAGTATCGTCTGCTGTTGGTACCATAATCGCTCGTCTTCTGGTCCGTGAGGATAAAAGCGAGGACGCTTCAAAAGAGTTCATAATCTCTTTAAGTGGAGCAAACACAGCGAACGCGATTTTCAGCCTTATTGCATTATACACCATTCACAGGACCAGGAGCGGAGCGATGGTGGCGATCAATGAACTTATCAATATTGAAGAATGGGATATGTCAGTCATAATCCTGCTGCTTGCCGTTATAGTTTATGTTTCGATCCTCTCGTATTATGCCACGATTTACCTGGGGGACAGGATATCAGGTCTGCTGTCGAAAATGGACTATTCAAAGATTTGCTCTGCAGTTTTGGTTTTCCTGACGCTTTTGGTCATAATGTTCACAGGTTGGTTTGGGCTTGTGATCTTCTTGATCTCTACACCTGTAGGAATGGTATCTTCTTTTGCGAAGATAAGGAAAACACATGCAATGGGTGTTATTCTTCTACCTGTGATATTGTACTTCTTTTGATAGTTATCAAATTAATAAGAATAATATATTGAACCGGTAACAATAGTTGAAAGACACGTTCCAAGAAAGTAAAGATATATATAACGATATAACAATTAATTAGATATCCGAAGAATAGTAATGTGGCGCTTTCTCGACCTTGATAAGATTGACGGGTTCTATAGCGCAGCAGTTTTTGAATCCATAGGCAGACATGTAGGCGCAGGCTCCTTTCCAGAAACTATCCTTTTCTGGCGTGTGCGCTCTCCTGTTGTGTATCTCGGATACCACCAGTGCGTTGAGGACGAGGTTTATGCAGATTATTGCACGGACAATAATATTGGGATAGTGCGGCGCATCCTGGGAGGTGGATGCGGTTTCTGCGACGAAGACCAGATACTGTACTCGGTCATCGGCAGGGAGGAAGGTGTTATCCCCCGCGATATCCAGAACGCTTACAGGAAAGTCCTGAGCGGTGTGGTGAAGACGCTTGAATCACTTGGTGTGGGAGGTGAGATCGAACCTGCGCACAACGCGGTTTATTCGCAGGACAGAAAGATATCGGGCAACGCGCAGGGCCGGCTTGACGGTGCTGTGTTGGTCAACGGCAGTCTCCTGCTTGATTTTGATTTTGAGCTGATGGATAAGGTACTTAAGAACCCAACGAAGAACCTTCGTCCGGTGGCTTCTGCAAGAGATGGTATGGTTACCCTGCGTGAATTGGGAATAATAGATATGGACACAGTAAAAATTTCACTCAGGCAGGGTTTTGAGAACGCACTCGGTGTAAGCTCCTGTGAAGGTAAATTGACCGAAAGCGAAAAAAAATTGGCAGCAGTCCTTCTTGACAAGTTCAATCGAAATGATTGGACATATAAGATGGATAATAAGCGTGCTATGAGAAAAAGAAATTCTATTGACCGGATTTACCAGGTTCAGTGATGATACCTTGAGCGAGACTTCCTTGTCAGATTCTCCTTTTCAAGCTTTTCACGGGTTTCTTTGAACATCATTGAAATCCTTGCTTTATCGCACAGGGTATCATCCCCCTGGCATTCTCTATCTTTTTTGCATTCCTCTGCCAGGCGAAGTGCGCGTGCTTCCAGCATGGGAAGGGTTTTTTCAAGTGTATGTTTCAGCCATGCATCGTCCTTTGATAGCACTCCCATGAACATGGCTGGAATAACATCGTTTTCTATAGACTCAAGTCTTTTCCTTGCACTGATAGTTACCATAACGAACAGTTTAGCGTATAAAATAATAAAACATGGCATCAATCGATAGAAGGTTCAAAAGCAACAAGAAAGTCTTATCTAACCTACACGAAAGCATTTTGTGAGTGTATAGGTAAGACCCCTTCTGAACTGATAGATGAGTCCATAAAAGAGACCAAAGAAGGAAAATTACTATCGGAAAGGAACACAGTTGTTTACATGACGATGTTCAGGAAATTACTTGCTGAACAGAAAAAAGCACCGAAGACACAAGGTGTGGCATTATCTATCGTAAAATCATTCTATAAGACGTTTGATATACAGCTATCTTCAAGTGTGGGGAAAATAAGAAAACGATTACCGTTAAGGGAAAATCAGACTTTTCTAACAAAGGAAGATGTTAAGACCCTTTTAACACATGCGCCGAATCTCAGGATGAAAGCTGTTATTTTAACAATGGCTACTTCTGGGATGGCAAAAAATGAGGTTATAAATCTCAGAATTCGAGACATTGTTTTTGATAAAAATAACATAGGAGCGGTTACCGTAAGACGTGAGAAAGCACAGGTGGATTATATCACATTCATATCACCTGAAGCAACTATGGCTATTAAATCTTATTTAGATGAACGCAATAGAGACCCTATACTTAAAGTCAAATCACCTATGGATTACGTTTTTGTTACTTATGGGGCAAAATTAATGGCAGGGCAAACATTAACACTAAGTGAAAAAAGAGGTGGCAAACTTGCAGACCAGACCTTCACGAATGAATTTAAAAAACTCGGTGAGGAATTAGGCTTTGGCAACGGTAAAGGCATGTTTGTTAAATCAAGGTCTCATGCACTCAGGAAGTTTTTTGCATCAACCTTGGAGAACGCAGGGATGCCGAAAAATAAGATTGATTTCATGCTTGGTCATACACCTTCTGGGAATGATTTGGCTTATTTTAACACTGATATTGATAAACTTCGGGAGTTTTATAAAAAGTTTTTGCCATATCTGACCTTCGAGAAAACCATTGAAGTTAGATCACTTGATACCAAAGACTCTGATAGGCTTGAGCAACTTGAAAAGGAAAATGCGAGGCTCAAGAAGGAATATGAGAGCGATACCCAGTTATTGAAGGCGCAAGTTGAAGCACAAAATAAGCGACAGAACGAAGTGGAACGACAAATGGAGCTTATCACGGCAGCAATGGCTGCGAAACAGCAGTAACTTACTCCTTCTTCTCTTTTCTTAAATCCACTAAAAAGGTCGATGTAACTCGATCTTTTTCTATTCATGCAGGAAAAAAAAGTAAAAGTCTCCAGT
>JAJRAP010000073.1 GCA_028679855.1 Candidatus Methanoperedens sp. | reverse complement strand
TCCACTGATGGACTTAAGCCTCTTCAAAATAAAAATTTTCTCTTACGGGCAGCTAAGTAATCTCCTGAATTCCATAGCCAGGGGAGCGGTAATGATTCTCCTCATCCTTTTTTTCCAGGGACCAAGAGGCTATGACCCGCTTACGGCAAGCATACTCACCACTCCCCTTGCCATCGGTCTTGCGATAACAGGCCCGATAGGCGGGGTACTCTCGGATAAATATGGCTCCAGAATGATAAGCACAGTCGGACTGGTCATATCCCTCGTCGGTCTCCTGGGTCTTGCGACGATGCATTACAATACGCCTTACTGGATACTTGCCGTATGGATGTTCATCAACAGTTTCGGTTCAGGGCTGTTTCAGCCTCCGAACACAAGCGCCATCATGTCGGCAGTATCCCCGCAGCGGCGCGGTGTCGCCTCATCTATGAGGGCATTTTTTAACAGTGCCGGCATGGTGCTGAGCATGGGAATAGCTTTCCCTCTGATTATGGGAACAATCTCTCTTGATGAGATGATGAACATGTTTGTCGTAGGCGGGGCAAACATGCCTGTGGCTGTGCAGGAAGCCTTTACTGGCGGTATAATCGGGGCATTTATTCTGTCTTCTATAATCACCGTGCCTGCAATTATTGTATCAGCATTAAGAGGGAAAGAGAATAATAGAGATCGAATTCAATAATATAAGAGGATATATGAACGAGGCTGTAAACAAAAAAATTGTGTTGTTGATCACAACACTGAGTTCTTTTCTTGCGCCCTTTATGGGTTCCTCAGTGTTCATCGGGCTTCCTTCCATCGGTAGTGAATTTGCAATGGATGCTGTCACGTTAAGCTGGATATCTACATCATATCTTTTGGCTGCTGCCATGCTCCTCGTCCCGTTCGGGAGAATAGCGGACATATACGGCAGGAAGAAGATTTTCAAATACGGAATAATCATTGATATTATTGCCTCTCTCCTTCTGGCTTTTTCATTCAACGAAACTGAGTTTATTATTCTTCGGATTTTACAGGGTATCGGCGCAGCCATGATATTCGGTACAGGAATTGCAATCCTGACATCAGTATATCCTCCAGGGGAGAGGGGAAAAGCGCTGGGAATAACTGTTGCAGGGGTTTATTCCGGGCTTTCTCTCGGACCCGTGGTAAGCGGGTTCCTGGTACAGCAGTTCGGCTGGAGGAGTATTTTTCTTTCATACCTTCCCCTTGAACTGATAATAATCGTTTTCACTCTATGGAAAGTGAAAGGTGAGTGGGCTGATGCCAGGGGAGAGAAGTTAGATGTAACTGGTTCTGCAGTTTACTGCCTTTCACTTGTGGCGCTGATGTATGGTTTTTCCCTGCTGCCTCAGATACTCGGGTCCGGGCTGATCCTGATGGGCATCATGGGAATTGCGGTTTTCATCAGTTGGGAACTGAAGGTAAAAGCTCCTGTTCTTGATATGAACCTCTTTAGAGGAAATACGGTCTTCACGTTCTCTGTTCTGGCAGCGCTTATCAACTACAGCGCAACCTTTGCTGTATCGTTCTTTTTAAGCCTTTACCTGCAGTATATCAAGGGCATCGCTCCGCAGGATGCAGGCTTGATCCTTGTAGCCCAGCCTGTTGTGATGGTTGTTTTTTCACCCCTTGCAGGGAGGCTTTCGGACAGGATTGAACCGGGAAAAATTGCCTCTGTGGGAATGGCTATTACTGCGGTGGGGCTTTTCCTTTTCACTTTTCTGGATGAAAAAACCACTCTGGAATTCATCGTATTCAGTTTGATCCTTATCGGTTTAGGCTTTGCGCTTTTCTCATCTCCCAATACAAACGCCGTTATGAGCTCTGTAGAAAAGAGATTCTACGGCATAGCTTCAGCCACGCTCGGGACGATGCGGCTTGTAGGACAGATGCTCAGCATGGGCATTGCTATGATCATATTCGCGGTATTTATAGGAAGAGTAGAAATCACGCCTGAATATTACATATCTTTCCTGAAAAGCATGAACACAGCGTTCATTATTTTCTCTGCTTTATGTTTTGCAGGCGTTTTTGCATCGCTTGCAAGAGGTAAGGTGATGTAAAGAAATGATTGAAAAGAGTTAAATTTAAATCACATGCACAATTATGTTAATTGCTTATGTTAAAAGACGTCAAAGAAACTGCTGCATGGGAAAGGAGCACGGGAGAGTTCTCAGTTATTGAAGTCCCTGCTGTCATAGTGAGCATTGAAACCTTTGTAAGTTTGCAGAAGGATGCAGAAACGATATTAGGCTTTAACGGTGCATCGGTGCTTTTATACGAGACTGGAAAGAAAGCCGGTATGAGGTGGATCAATCGCTTCAGCAAGGAATGGGGTTTAAAGGACAAGAAGTTCATTAAAGCAGTCCAGAACTTCTATGCAGAGCTTGGATGGGGCAAGTTTAGCGTGGAGGAAGATAACAAAAATGGGCTTGTGGTCAGGGTTGAGAACTCATTTATCGCGAGAGGTTATGGAAATTCAGAAGTTGTTGTTTGTCATTTTTTGAGGGGTTATAATGCAGGTCTGGCAGAGGTGCTAAAAGGCAATGAGATAGATGCCGAAGAAGTAAAATGCGCTGCAAAAGGGGATGATTGCTGCGAGTTCGTGATGAAACGCGTGGATTAATCGCCCAGCTCTTTGTTCAGGTCATTATAAAAATTCAATAGAAGCTGTGTAGCTTTATGCTCTTCATTTAGAGTAAAGGACCGCATCTGCTTTCCGATCTTTTTCTCAATAACTATGTTATTTTCCAGAAGAGGCTCAAGCACTCTTGCCACGCTGGAGTGGTATAATCCAGTACCATGGGCAATTCCTGAAAGATAATTTATTTCTCTTGTGTTTTTCATAAGATATTCCAGCACCGTTAGCTGTGCCGTTTTGCCGAATAACTTTTCAAGCGGGCTCATATTATGCTTTCATCCTATTTACGCCAATTTGTCAAATAATTCTTTGGGCTGTATATATACATTCACTCTATCTGAGTATCAATCCATATAGTTATTCTTATGAATTCATATACTTATGTTCAAATTCACCAACTTAACGATTAATAGCAAAGCTTATGTATTAATACGTTCTAGCTTAAGAATTAGGGTTTGTCCACTCAGAGGACTTACCTGAAAAACGGGTGGAATGTCTTACAGGAGGATTAAAATGAATAAAAAAATCAGTTTAAGTATATTAGTGCTGCTCGTTTTAAGCACATTTAGTGGTGTGGCGTCGAGCCAGGAAACTGGCTTGGTGGAATCAAGTCAGGCAGTACAGGCAGTTCCCCAGATGGAATCATTTGACACGCAGAATTTCACAAAACTTGAGATCTCTCCGCGTTATGGAAACGCACAGTTGCAGCCTGGTGAGAACCGGGAAATGACTGTGACCATAAAAAACAAAGAGACAAAATCGATCACTGTTTCACCCATTGTGGTTGTGCCGCCATACGGAGAATACCTTATGGATAAAGAATGGATCACAGTAACCCCTGCAAGCATTGAAATCCCGGCAGGAGCAAGTCAGAAATTCACAATAAAAGTTGTCACTCCAGCGGATGCATCCATTGGTTATTATAACGCCAACATTGCATTCACAGATGAAAAGATGCCGACACCATACCCGGAACCCTTCCCGAATTATGTGCATTCTTACAGTCTATCGATCAACCTGTGGGTGCCTCCGACAATCCAGATATCAAATCCATATATAAATGACCAGCTTGAAGCAGGAAAAGAATACGATTATAAGATCAAGTTAAAGAACACTGGAGACAAAGCAGTTGCCATAGACCCGAAGATGAGCCAGCAGAATCAAATGTATGGCGGTCCTTACGGAATGATGGAATCTGCTTTCACAGACGATGCTATTACAATAACTTCCCCAAAAGAGATACCTGCAGGCGCAAGTATAGAAGTTAATGTACATATCAAAGTGCCAGCAGAAGCAAAAGGGAATTATCAGGGTGGCATTGATCTTGGAATAGATGACCCGTCGATCCGTGATGATTGGGCAGATATGGTAACCCTTGGATTCGGGGTCTGGAAACAGCCTGCTGAAGCTTATGTGAAAACATTCAATGCAAAGGAAGCAGCTTCTATGACAATAGAGGTCAGTTCAAGCCTGGGAGTAGCGTACGGTTATTATGGTAGCAGTACGAATACGAAAAACAAGAAAGACCCGTCATTTGCTGTGACCCTGACAGGAACAGGCAATAATGCAATACCGTTGACAAAGGTAAAAACTATAATCAAAGGCGGAGTATCTCTCGGCGGGATGAACGGACTTCCTCCATGGGAGTCAGAAAGTGAAGGGATCTATCAGGAGATGGGAACCCAGTATATAGAGACCTACAAAGTTGATGTTCCTGTGGGCGACCTGAAGCTCGGGATATTGCCGCAGAATACGCAGCAGTTTGAGTACACCATTAGCATGGGGAATGATTGAGTTCCCCATTTTTTATTTATAGATATAAAAAGAGGAATTCTATGAACATGGGAACCAAACCCGCGTTTCTTTTAATTATACTGGCTGTCATGATCGCGGGATGCCTCGATGCATCCAGCACAAAACCAGATTGGGCGCATGAAGTTAACTGGCTGGGAGAAAAGCCGGACAGCATAGTAGAGAAGGAACTCTGGACGCAGATAACTCCATATCGTATTGAATATGACATTGTGAATATCACTGC
>JAJRAP010000072.1 GCA_028679855.1 Candidatus Methanoperedens sp. | reverse complement strand
ATATGATGGGAATACCTCCTTCACGGCATTGATCTTGTTCTGGTTCAACGAAGCCACGATGATGCGTTTCATGGATGGGATCTCTTACTATTGTTATTTTTGTTATTGAAGAATTTAATGAAATACTTCCACCCTGTCTTGCATAATGATTTTCTTGCATCAGGGTCTTTCCTTACCCAGTCCATGATATAAAAGAACTGCGCCTTGTATTCGTCCATGGTCTCTTCCACTATTGCTGGAGGATTCGGAACGCCCAGACTGCGGAGATATTCGATGAACAGCATCTCCCCTTTTAACTGCGCGCTCCCGTCTATTTTCATTACTTTGAAGTTATATCCCTCATCCTTCAGCCATTTTGCTGATTTATCATGTATGCAGCCAGAGCATATCTCTATTTCCTCATTTTTTGTAACTTTCAATTTGATGAATCCCCGCTCTACAATGCCCCTTGCGCTATCCATATAGGTCTTTTTCTTGAAGTTCGTAAGGTCGAACAGTTCTATCGGGACGATATCGTAATGAATATCATCTGTCTCCTTCCTGACAACGATGATGCCAACTCCTCCCACCGGCATGCCCCATCCCTGATCGTCTATCTGTATTGTCATAGTTCAAGATGAATCTTCAAAGCTTTCTCAATATCGTTCAATATCGCTTCAGGTATTTTTCCGATCCTCTCTTTGAGCCTCTTTTTGTCCACAGTTCTTACTTTAAGAATACTTCAAAAGGATACACCTTCCCCACACTTGGAGTTACAGGAAGGACAGTAATAGTATCGGCAAGTTCATTGTTAATATCGTTTGAGATCACCACAGCAGGTCTTGTTTTTCCAGTCTCGAAGCCCTGGATTGGATCAAGTCTGATCCAGTAAATATCTCCCCTTTTAATCAATTCCATCACCGAAGTTATGTCCCAATCAAGAGAAAGTTCATTATCTTCCGTTCTCTTATCGCTTCAGCAATAAATGCAGATTTATTCTTCACATTTCTTAACATCTGTGCAATTTCCATGGGGAGTGTAATATTTACTCTTACTGTATTCATTATACACCTGAATTGAAGTATTATTGATATGTATATAGTTAATGATTTCCCTCTATCTGTTCTCTTATCTGAATTTCTATCGACTGATAAGGATTAAATATCATGATCAATTATTGAAAATCATGGATTTCGTATCACGAGTAAGGAAAAACCTTGAAGGAAAGCTGCGTATAGAGGACGGTAACTGCGGCACCACGCACAAGGTATTGAAGGAAATGTCCCTGCTGGGAGGAAGGGCGGTGACATGGGAGCAGCCCGACGGCGTCCGTTCCTCGATAATGGATGACAAAGGCAACGTGGTGGGACGGGGCGAGGGAATAACCTGGCCGCCTGCCATCCTGTTCGCGCTTGTGGAAGGTGGTTTTTTCCCCAAGGACATAGAATCCGAGCTCACAAAATCGCTCCAGTGCATTCTGGATATGGAGAAGGTGGCTGATATCTACGGCTACGGCAGGGTGGTCACGCCTGTGGCTGCTGCGTATAACGAGGTCTGGAAGAATGGGGGCAGGGTGGCTATCAGGCGCAATTCATGGGGCGTGGAAGTGGTATTTATTGATAAAGACGACAGGGAGATGGCTGTGGGACCGATATCCTACTGCCCGACATGTGGGACAGCAGCAACGATCCCGAGGGCGCCTGAGCTTGCGGCGCGGATAAAAGAGAAACTGAAGGACAAACGGAACACAGGGAAGGATAAATTCGAACGCGGAATGGAGAACCATTTCTTCTATAAGAACGGCAGGGTTTGCTGCGAGATAGTGGAAAATGGTAAAGTGCTCGGCAGGGCATTGAGGTGCTGCATAGCATACGCAGGTGTAGTGGCAGAAGTCCATGCCGGCATCGCAGGACCGAAATGGGGGGCGCTGTTCAAAGAATACTGCAAGATATGCCCGGTAAAGCTTTGCAGGAAAGGAAAGAGCACAGGCGAGGAGGCGAACAATCTCCTGACAGCCATGGAAAAAAGGAACATCACAACTGACGTCAGGATGGATACTTATATCACGTCGCTTTCGAAAAAGGACGGAGAACTCATCGGGAAGGGCATCGGGACAGTGTGCGCCTTCTCGTCATTGTTGTATGCTGCAGCCAAATGCATCCAGCTTCGTTCTGAGATCGAAGTTGAAAGGGTTTGAGAAACTGTGCACGAAATATCGATAGCTGGAGCCATTATTGATTCTGTGCTTGAGTGTGCGAAGAAAAATGATGCGAAAAAAGTTGAAGAGGTATTTATCGAGATAGGGGAGCTTACTGCTCTTAATCCCGGGCAGTTGAAGTTCATCTTTGAAACGATAACAAAAGGGACTGTTGCAGAGGGAGCAAAATATGATATCAAGATCGTCAAACCCCAGATTAACTGTAGAAAATGTTCATACAGCGGTAATATCGAGTTCTTTGAGAAACTTCATTTTTTCCTGCCAATAATTAAATGCCCTGAATGCAGCGACGCCGATATAGATATCATTGCAGGAAGGGAGTGCTGCGTAAAGAAAATAAAGATATCATGAAAACATTTATCAGTATTGCAAATAACAGGGACAAGCATGAAGCTATTTGTCCCCTCCCTGGGACACATCAACAGCCTTAAGGAACTGCTCACAGCAAAAGATAAGATATATTCAATCTTCATGGCAGGCTCTCCTGATTATATCGGTACGGGCAGGAGCAACCTTGCCTCCCCGCAGCTTGAAGAGATCGCCGCGCAGACCGAGTACGCGCATAAGAACGGGGTGAAGATGGAGCTTGTGTTGAATTCAAGCTGCATGGGAGGACGCCAGCTAACACCTGAGGGTTACAGGACGAACCACTGGTATATTGAGAAACTGGCTGACATGGGTGTTGATTCCATCGTTGTGGCTGATCCCTACCTTGTGGAAACAATAGCAAGGGACTTCGATGATATCATGGTCGTTGTTTCGGTGCTCGCATTCGTGGATTCACCCCAGAAAGCTGAAATGTTCGTGAACCTTGGCGCGGATTCCATTGTCATCGATTCCAACGTGAACCGTCATTTTGACGTGCTCCATGCCATCCGCGACTCCGTTGACTGCGAACTCAAACTGCTTGTTAACGAGGGCTGTCTGTACCGCTGTCCGTTCAGGTACGCGCATTTTAACTTTTTTTCGCATGCCTTCGGTCCAGAGCCCAGACCCAACGTGCTTGACGACTATTATTATTATAAATGCCTTGAACTGCGCATCGAGAACCCGGAGCAGATAATAAAATCACCCTGGATAAGACCGGAAGACCTCAAACTTTACAGTGATATCACGGACGTATACAAGATCGGCGGCAGGACGCATTTTGTTGAGTGGATCCTTAATTGCGTGAACGCTTATTCTAATGAGAGTTATGACGGGAACCTCATGGACCTGCTGGATTGTCCCAAAGACCTTAGAGACCTGTTCTATATCCCTAACAAGAGCCTTGACGGCATCCTTGAGAAACAGTGGATGAACTGCAAAAAGGTATGCGGCAAATGCGGATACTGCAAAGCATTCACGAAAAAGGTAACGCAGGTTTATTCAAGAGGCGGGACAGAGCTTGAGGGGCTTTCGCCCCTTGATGCATTTACGGTGAAAGCATGATAACATCAGAACTTTTGAAAAACAGAGCCGGATTTGAAGAGAAATTGAGGAAAATGATAGGCAGACCCATTCTTTTGATAGAGCTTGACATGTTCGCCCTGCCCTGTGGATGCGCAGGGGTCACAGCCAACACGCGTGGGTTTGAAGTGGATGACCTTGAAGTGTTCGAGCCGCAGATGCTGGCGCTTGTGAAAGAGATGGCAGCGAATCTTGAAGTAAAGCCATCGGTGATATTTGCACGCCTTGTGCCCGGAAGTTCCATAGTGGCGTCGCTTAACTGGCGCGTTCTGTGTAGCAGGTGTTATCCCGATTTTGCGCGGGGCGAGGGGAAGACGCCAAGACCTGATATTTATGTGCTGCAGTTTGAGAGAAGGAAATGATTTTTACTTATATCAACCAAATCAACCATTATTAAATCCATGACAATAAATGTACACCTGGGCAATGGGTTCGGAGGAAACCTCCGAGGAACAGGTAATGAATGACCTGACATACAGGAAAATGAAAAATTACATCCTGTAATAAAAGGTATTCTGAAAAGGTCTTAAGAACACCAGATTGGTAAAAAGCGACAAATATGGACATCACCCTGCTTCTCACAACCTTCAGCCTCATCGCCCTTGCTGAATTCGGGGACAAGACGCAGCTTGCAGTAATAGCACTTTCCGCAAGATACGACAGGGTAAAGGTCTTTACAGGCGTCATACTTGCCTTCGCTCTTGTTACCGGGCTTGGAGTACTTGTTGGCGATGTGCTCTTCACGTTCATACCCCCGTACGTGATTCGGATACTTGCAGGGCTGCTGTTCCTTGCTTTTGGCATCCTAATGCTGTCATCAAAGGAAAGTTGTGAAATAGAAAAAGCAACGCTGCTTGGCAATCCCCTCCTCTCCACGTTCAGCATGATAGCCCTTGCTGAGATGGGGGACAAGACACAGATCTCAGCCATTACCCTTGTGGCGAAATACAATTCGCCGCATCTTGTATTTGCAGGCGCATTGCTTGCGCTCGGGCTGATAAGCCTTATCGGTATATTCCTCGGCAAGAAACTTTGCGAGGTCGTGCCATTATCAAAAATAAAGCTGGGCGCCGGCGCGCTGTTTATCCTGTTCGGGATAATGTTCCTGGCTGGATACTGAGCTATTTGCCTGCAATCTTCTTGCTGGTTTCGGCTATCCTCTTGCCAAGAGCCCTTGCGACCGCAAGGTCGTTCTCTGTTGGTGATCTATCAGCCATTGGTCCTGAGACCGAGGATGCTCCGTATGGGGAGCCGCCGCTAACCGGGTCAATGGAGAAAAGCGCCTGTTCAGAATACGGCACACCCAATAGTATCATACCGTGGTGGAGCAAAGGCACCATCGAGGTGATGATGGTGGTCTCCTGACCTCCATGCTGTGTGCTGGTGCTCGTGAATACCCCAGCCACCTTATTTATCAGCGCTCCTTTCTGCCATAGCCCACCAGTTTTATCGATGAAGTTCTTCATCTGGGAACTCATGTTGCCAAAGCGCGTTGGAGTGCCGAATGCAATGCCATCAGCCCACTCAAGGTCTTCCATAGTAGCTATCGGGATGACCTTAATTTCCTCTTTTACCTTCTTCATGACATCGTTGAACTTATCTTTCGGGATAAGCTCATCAACCTGTCTTATCTTCACATCAGTGTTCGGGACACTCCCTGCTCCATTTGCCACTT
>JAJRAP010000071.1 GCA_028679855.1 Candidatus Methanoperedens sp. | reverse complement strand
TAATTTATTTCTGCTATAGAAATGTCCTTAAACCTGGTTTGGATTTTCGTTGCTATTTCATTTCCAATGGATGTTAAGGCTATTGCACCTGCAAATTCATTATTTGGTTTGTAATTAGCTTCCACAATACTTTCGTCAAAGAATATTTTTAATGCGAAAAGGTTTGAAAATTTTTCTATAAATTCTTTATCTTTCCAAATATTACTTAATTGATAACGATTTTTCCAAACCATATTGTCAACTTCCTTTTTATTAATAATGATGAGATATAATACTATCTAACCTAAATATTTATTGTTAAATATTCACAAGTTGCCCCCTCATCCGTGCCCCAATTTTAGCGCCACAATTGTTATCTTGGTTTAACATATTCTAAAGGATGCACGAAATGCCTATCGCCTTCAGTCACAACTCCCGTACTTAAGCTACAGGGCTTGTTAGCGTTTTTTTGCATATAAAGCCTTCTTATCAGGAGAGCGGTTCTGCGTGGAAATGTATTTCTCAACAACTTCCCAGCCCTGTCCCCCACAGAGCCGTGATAGCAGCCCGGCGACCAGAGATGGTCTCCGTACCATTCCTTGAGATGCGGGGACTCTTGCCCCAATATCCTGCTTGACCGTCCCTTTATCTTCTTGGCGACAAAACCAATAGAATATCTCCACATATAAACCCATGGTAAGAGCGGGGCAAAAGTGTTTCTTAAGGTCACTATATCATCATCCACCAATGGTATTTATCCTTACCGCGAATAAGAAAGATACGATGGAATTACTCCTCATAATCTTCATCGCATTCTTCATAGCAGTCCTTTTCTCCCTGCTCGGTCTGGGCGGTGCCATAATATACACCCCGCTTTTCTACTGGAGCGGTCTCCCCCTCCTTACCGCCATCCCCATGGCTCTTCTATTGAACATGATAACCACTGCCTCAGCCTCCATAACCTATCTCAAACAGAAAATGGTGGACACAAGGATCGCCCTGCCCATCATCCTCACCTCTTTACCAGGGGCATATGTGGGCTCCAAACTTGCCCGGATAATTAACATGGATATATTGATCCTTTTACTATCCATATCCATCTTTTTTGCAGGCATAAGGATACTGTTCCTTGAGATAAAGGGCACGTCTATCATAAGCCCTGAGAAAAGAATACTCGCAGGAGCATTAGCCGGCTTTGTCATAAGTGCTGTTTCATCACTGGTAGGCATTGGTGGAGGCACCTTTATCATGCCCCTTCTTCTTGCCTTCGGTCTTGAGACAAAAAATGCTGTCGGAACATCAGCTTTAATAGTCATGTTCATATCTCTCTTCGGGTTCCTGAGCCACATGAGCCAGGGGGGGCAGCATACTGATATGATCATCCTGATTTTCGCAGGTATTGCGGCTTTTTCAGGAGCGCAGGCAGGCTCAAGGCTGATATTTGGACGGACATCGCCCAGGACAATAGAAAGAATGTTCGCGCTCGTCCTGCTGGTTGTGGGAGGTAAACTGCTATACGGGCTTCTTTGAACTCTATTCCAGCTTCTTCAATTCCCTGAAATCCAAAATTGTCGATATCGGATGAGTGTCCACATTAATACCCATCTCCTCAACCGCAGCCATTCCGTTTACTCCCGCATACGCTACAACGCCAACCCTGCCAGCGTCCACATGCGCATTGAGCACAGGCTTCCCCGGTTTTCCTATCTCTGCTATGCCCCCAATTCTTAGATCCATGATAGTCTCAAGCACCTTTTCCGCTTCGTGTACCGCAGACTCTGGTATCTCCCTCAGGTTGGAAAGGAGCACACCATTTCCCGTGTTCACTGCATCAAGCACCCGCGTCATCTTCCGCGATATGAATATCTTCATAGGGTCTATGGTAGTCCCTGAATAAACGATGAGTTCATCAAAGCCCACGGGCTTTCTGCTTTTCACTTCCAGTATCCCTCCATATCTTGTACTCACCGGGATTCCTCTTTTCATCAGTATCCCGTCAATTGTTATGCTGCACATCGTTGCGATACCGATTTTGCCAGGCTGCATCTTGATATCAGAAGTTACCGTGCCCTCTTCAATTATTTTGATGTACGGGCTGATGGAAAAACCATTGTTGACTACCTCACTAAGTATCTCCATTGTCCTGTCAAAATCATCCTTATCTATGATTGAGGTATTTGTTATTACCCTCCCCTGCCCTGTTTTCAGGTCAAACGTAGTGTCGTAGATGAGTTTCTCTATCTTCGTTATAATAAAACCCAGCCTGTCGCCAACGAGCGCATTGTTGAGTTCATTGATCCCGCGCTCAGTAATAACGCGTCCATCATAACCCTGTCTGCTGGTCAGACCGCGCTCATCCAGTATCCGCAGGTGGTAGCGGACACCCCGTTCTCCTATGGGGTATCCTCGTTCGTTCATCCTGTCGGCAATGAGCCGCGCGCCTATAGGCTCGTGGTTCTCATGGAGTATCCTGAGTATCTCTATGAGCTTTCTCTGCACCATCGAGTCGATAGTCGTTGTTGTCATTTCACCTTTTTTCAGATTATGTTAAGGTAGCGGTTTATTTCCCAGTCATGTACGCTTATCCTGTATGCGTCCCATTCAGCCCGTCCGAGCCTCATGAAGTCCGCACATACATGTTCCCCGAGCGCATCCCGTATGATGCTATCGGTCTCAAGATTATCCAGAGCTTCTTTCAGGCTTCCTGGAAGTGATTCGATTCCATGTTCCTTCCGCTCTTCCTCGCTCAGGTGGAAGAGATTGAGCGTTGTAGGTTCGCCCGGATCTATCTGGTTCTCAACGCCATCAAGTCCCGCCATCAGGATGACTGCGAATGACAGGTACGGATTGCATGACGGGTCAGGACTTCGCAGTTCGACGCGCGTGCTCATACCCCTTGCAGCGGGGATGCGTATCATCGATGAGCGGTTCGCGCCCGACCATGCGATATATACCGGGGCTTCATATCCCGGGACTATTCTCTTATATGAGTTAACGATCGGATTTGTGACAGCAGTGAGGGATTTTACATGTTTCTTCAATCCGCCCACGAAATATCTTAATGTATCGCTGACTTCCATATCCTTTGATTCATCGTAGAAAGCATTATTTCCATTCTTGAATAGTGAAATATTCGTATGCATACCTGAACCATTTATCCCAAAGATGGGTTTTGGCATGAAGGAGGCATGCAGGTTATTCATCCGTGCGATCGTTTTTGTGACGAACTTGAATGTGATGACATTATCCGCAGTTGTCAATGCATCGGCATATTTGAAATCTATCTCATGCTGGCCATTTGAGACTTCATGGTGGGATGCCTCTATGTTGAAACCCATGTTCTCAAGCGCCACAACGATGTTCTGGCGGATATCTTCAGCCAGGTCAACCGGTGGGAAATCAAAATAGCCTCCGAAGTCATGCGGTATGTTGGTGGCATGGTCGTCTTTTCGCTTGAAGAAAAAGAATTCAAGCTCAGGACCTGTGTTCATGACAAAATCGCGTTTTGCTGCTTCCTGAAGGGCTCTCTTTAAAACGTAGCGCGGGTCGCCTTCGAACGGTTTACCGTTGGGTTTGTAGACGTCGCAGATAAGCCTTGCCACCTTTCCTCCGTTCACGTCCCAGGGCAGGATCTGGTATGTATTGATGTCGGGTTTCAGCAGCATGTCCGACTCTTCTATCCTGACAAACCCCTCGATAGAAGAACCGTCAAAGGCAATACCTGATTTCAACGCTTTCTCAGCCTGGGATACAGGTATTCCCACATTCTTGACCATCCCCCCTATATCAACGAATTGAAGTCTTAAAAACCGTACCTGGTTTTCCTCTATTGATCTTAATACGTCTTCGTTTGTCATATTTTAGTCTCTCTGTTTTTAACTTAAATTACTATCTGTGCTAATAAATCATTCGGGACGCTATGTAAATCCCATCCACCACCCTCTCCATCCTGACATTCACTTCAGTTCCGGAACGAACCCTGTCAGCATCAACGATCGTGATGACCCTGTCCCGCGCCACTGCCAGCTTTTCCCCTTTCATCCAGCCCGGTCCAACCACCTTCACTTTCACTTTCTCATATCGTTTGAACGAGCGGGGAATGGCTTTACATTCAAAACTGCCGAAATCTTCAGGTCTTAGCACAAGCTTTGTGCCGTATTCATCCTCCCATTTCCGCAGCCGCGAATAGAACTCATCCCAGCCTATCGGTTTACCACCCGGTCTCCTTCCATACTTATGCGGCAGGAACTTCTGTATCCCCAGCGCAGGAAACCGTTTCCCGGCGCCGATGCGAAGCGCGAACTCAATCAATTTAGGCATCTGTTCATCGTTCATTCCGGGCAGCCACACTGGTGCGATAAGAAGATCGATGTCAGTGTTCATCGTGATATGCCAGGCGTTCTCAAGCACCCGCGCAAGGTTGTAAGCATCAGTGCCTGCTATTCTCTTTGCAAGCTCAGGCTCAAGTGATTCTATGGACATATTGATGCGTGATAGCCCTACGTCATCGAGTTCATCGATCAGTTTTGTATTCAGGATCATGCCGTTGGTCTGCATCGAGACCGTTTTTACATGGCTGTTATTCGAGAGCCCCCCGACCAGTTCAACAAGCTGCGGATACATAGCAGGCTCCCCCACAGTATCGATATGCGCTTCGATATCATTCGTCTCCTTGTACGAGGCAGCCCATTCGAATGCGGCAAGCAATTGCGGCAGGTCAACCATGTATTCGGATATCCTCTGCTTTGTTCGGGGGCCTGCATCAGTAGAACAAAAGACACACGACAGCGGGCACTCGCTTATCGGGCGCACCTGCAGAACGTTCGTTCCCCTGTCGATTATGCCAAAGGCTATGCAGCCGAATAGGGGGATGTCGCGGATGAGGATATTATTGCATTTTACCATTTTCTACCAGTACACATTCATCACATCTTTTTTTCCCGCAGAACTGTTTTCCGTACTCCACTATAAGCGCATGGAACTCCTTGTAAAGGGGGACATCCAGGGGTATGGAGCTTTCGAAAAGCGACTGCAGTTCCCCGTAATCTCCCTCTATACCCATGCACCTGCACATTCTCTTTGTATATGCGTCGATCACGAATTTTGGTTTATCTGCCGCATACAGCACAATGCTGTCAGCAGTCTCTTCCCCCACGCCGTTTTGCGAAAGAAGAATATCGCGCAGTTCATCGACCGGTTTATCAAAGATACTAGGATTCTCATAGAAAAATATCGAAATATCCTTCAGTCTCTTTGCTTTCTGCCTGAAGAACCCCGTGCATCTCACAAGACCTTCAAGGTTTTCAAGGTCTGCTCTTGCAAGTGGCTCTGCAGCCATAAGCTCGTTCTCTTTCAGGTTCCTTATCGCTTTCTCCACGTTCTCCCATTTTGTCTGCTGTGTGAGAACAGCGCCCACAACTACCTCAAAGGGAGTATCAGCAGGCCACCAGTTCTTATGACCGAACAGGTTGAGAAATATGTTATAGAGTTTGATCATACAAACTTTACGCCAAGATCCGAGAATCCATTTCTGATCGCAAGATTAATTAAAAAAGGTGTCAGGGACTCGATCATATATGAAGATGAAAGACCACCCCCATCCAGAGGATGCAGGGTTTTGATTTCTTTTGTCAGTTCCATCACTGTTCTCTTTGCATCTTTATCATCCCCGCAAACCACAACATCATAGTCAAGTCTCAATTCGAGGTTTGCCAGTTTCTTTGCCGATACATTGTGGTAAGCAGAGACCACTTTTACGGTCTTCGGAAGAACATCCTGTATCTCAAGAGCTGCGCTGCCCTGTTTTGGCGGGGTAAATTCATACAAATCATTTTTTTTCATTGGAACTACGAGCGAGATAACGATCTGGTCATTAAAATAAGGCATTATGTTTTTTAAAAGCTGTATAACGCCATTGTACGGCACGGAAAGCACAACTACATCCGCGCCCCTGATGCCCGCTTCGTTCGTGCATCCCCCGATGCCGCAGCAGGACAATCCCATATCCAGGAGCATGTCCCTGTATTCATCTGCGGCTTTTACCGCCTTATCAGCCTCTCGCGAGCATACCGTAATATCGTGTTTTTCCGCCCATCGCAGCGCGAAACCTTCTCCAATGCTGCCAGTTCCACCAAGTATTGCTATCTTCATTTTTTCTCCTTTTCTTTCATGATCTTGCTCATCATATGCATATTTTCCCTGTGCATAGAAACCATCAGGTCGCTCACGACCATCAAAATGAACACCTGGATACCTGTGACTATGAGCAGGGTGGCAAGTATTGTCAGCGGGATATGGTCTATGCCTTTGAACCACTCATCCACCACATAAATACAAATAGCTATTCCGCTCAATGTGAGAAAACCCCCAATCACGCCAAAGTAAAAAAGAGGGTTGTGCATGCGGGCAAGCAAAAATATTGTCGAGGCTATCCTGAAACCGTCGCGTATGGGTTTGAGCTTGGTCGCTGCGCCGCTAACTCTTGAAAGATACGTTATCGGGACCTCAACGATCTTCAAATTCTTTTTAACGCACTCCACTGTTATCTCTGTCTCGACCTCAAAACCCGTCCTGTTAAGTTCTATCTGTTTTATTGCATCTTGACTGAAAGCCCTGTAGCCAGAAAGGATATCTTCAAGCCAGACGCCGTATGCGAACCCGAATATCTTATTTAAGATAAAGTTCCCGAAAAGGTTCAATCTTGTGAAAGCTCCTTCCTGGTAATTAGCTGTCCTTCCCCCGATAGCGTGGTCTGCCAGCCCCGATGTGACAGGTTCAAGGAGCTTATAGACCTCTTCAGGAAGATACGTTCCGTCCCCGTCTATCATGACCACATATTTGTTATTAATTACCTGGAACGCCTGGTTTACAGCCTGCCCTTTTCCCTTCCCGCTCTGCAGTACGACCTTTGCGCCTGCCTTTTCGGCGATTTTTACTGTACCATCCTTACTGTGTCCGTCAATGACGAGAATGTTGGAAAAACCCATTGACCTGAATTCACTAACTATCCCACCTATCGTTTTACCCTCATTGAGCGTGGGAATTAAGATACATACATCCTCTTTGTTCATTTAAAGTCTTTATTTATCTGAATCTACTTAATAGTTTAGTGATTGGCGGCTGTGGGACATAATTAACCTGGGTACAGGTTCATCAAATTATGCCAGACACCCGTAGAGGTTAATGCTGTGCTAATACGATCATCTCTTTTTTGTGCTACTTTCCATCCAAACCACCTTTTGTCCGCCGAAAATCCAGATTCAGAATTGTTTCG
>JAJRAP010000070.1 GCA_028679855.1 Candidatus Methanoperedens sp. | reverse complement strand
TGCCCCGCATTTCTTGTATTCGCACGTCCACTTATCGATATTTTCAAGGATATGGATCATATTCCTGTAATTGTTCCTGATATCATTTAAGGATACCTCAGGAATATTTATCACGTCATCCTCCAATTGTGCTCTCATGCTTTCCCATGAAGAACTTGTTTCTCTTGTGAATAAAAAGCCGCCGCTTGTCGAACAAATGATCGATCCGGATATACAGATACAGCCCAATGGCATCGAACTGACGCTTGCCCGTGTCGAGGTTCATGATGGCTCAGGCGCTATTGCATTCGATAACGCTGAGCGAAAACTTGCTCATACAAATAAAATGGACTTTGATTATGAAGGGTGGGTTCACTTACCAAAAGGCAGCTACAAGATAGTGTTCAACGAGATAGTTAATATCCCGAAAAACATCGCAGCCATCGCAAAACCTCGTTCAAGCCTGCTGCGGTGCGGCGTAACAGTTGAGACAGCGGTATGGGATGCGGGTTACAGCGGAAGGAGTGAGAGCCTGCTTGTTATATATAATGAAAACGGTTTTAAGCTCAAGAAAAATGCACGAGTTCTACAGCTTCTGTTTTTTAGGTTGGGGGAGGAAGTGCGAGAGGGATACTCAGGCGTTTATCAGAATGAGAATGATTTCGCCTTTGTTGTGTAGTCCTTTTGAAACTATGAATGATGCGATTATAAATTTACCCCAAGAGGTCAGTGGACATTAACTCTAGCTCAATAGAATAATTGTGGTATGCAAAAACTTGAAGGTATATTCAGGCACTAAAGAAAAAGAAAGACAAAGCTTATTAACTTTCTGATACAATTGTCTATAATATGATACGCTTGTATCAAAAAATTATACAATTGACTGTTCTTGAGTTGTTCATCAAGAATCCTTACGATCAGTATTATCTCAGGGAAACCTCAAGGATACTGGGCATAAGCCCGATGACGGTCAAAAGAGCACTTGACCTGCTTGTTAAGGATAGACTGATTCGTAGGGATGAATTCAAGAACCAGATTCTTTATAAAGGAAATTTGGAAAGCTCTGCCTTCAAACATTTAAAGGTCGCCTATAACCTTGCATGGCTTGAGGAAAAAGGCATCGTAGATTATATGAAAGAAAACCTTGCTGGTTTAAGCACTATGGTTCTTTACGGCAGCTTTGCAAAGGGAGAGAACGATGAAAAAAGTGATATCGACCTTCTTGTGATATCTGTTTCTCCGAGAAAAAGAGATTTCAGGCTTCAGGAATTGCTAGAAAAGGAGATATCTCTAACGATATTCAAGCCATCAGAATGGAGAGAGCAAGCTAAAAAGAACAAAGCTTTTTACATGGATATTATAACTGAAGGAATAGTTCTATTCGGAACAAGACCGGTGGTTGAATGAACCTTGAGGAATGTTTTGAAAGGAGCATGGATTTTATGAGCAGGTCATACTTTATTCATACACTGCCATGTTCCAGGGTGCAAGAACGCTTCTGTTCAAAGATGGTTGTGTTGAGAGAAGCCATTACTGCGTTGTAGAATATCTGAAGCGCCACTATGTCCAGAGCGGTAAACTTGACCAGAGCCACATTCACAGGCTTGATACTTATCGGATCGAGCGCCATGAAACCCTCTATGGACTGGAGAAGATGGACATAACAGAAAAAGATGCAAATGCCGCTATAAGCTTTGCGAAAGATTTTCTGGAGACAATCAGGAGGCTGACAGAAGGATGAACTATCATAAAATGGAGTTATAACTTTAAAACTACTGCGATATCTTCTCCGTACCTGCCTGGCTCCGCGCATGCCGCACGCACCGGATCTGGCAGCAGGTGGGGCGGTGTATCCAGCCTCATTTATCTTCCTGAGACGGGTTATATTTTTTAAACATGAGTATTACAAAGCATGTTTGTTTCTTATTTTTTAAATGCAGGTATATCTACAGGGAGTCCTACTCTCATAAAGAATCTTGCAAAACTTTGAGATAGGTGCTCTCTATAAGGGGGTAATAAACGCAATCTTTCACCTTTCTTCATAGTCAAATCAGAAAGAAAATTTAAAGAGACACTATAAATATTACGAAAATCAACGACCTGATAAGCCATTTTGAATCCTTTTAGCTCACATTTATTTAATAAATGATATCCTGCAACATTTCCACGTCTTAATTGTTCTTTCCCTTCGTCACTTTTAAAAAAAGCACTTTTTTTTTCCATATCCTCAAGTGGCCAGAATGGGCAAAGAAGGACCAAATTGATTTTCTTATTAGCAAGATCACAGGATTGGCTCATAATAATTACATCATATTTAAGAATATGAGCTTCAAATTCTTCTTTCTCCTGTATCTCTGATGGGAGAATAATTATAGGACATCCTTTTATAAAGTCACCTTGCATTAGCTCGCCATCACAATTTACAATCTCATACCAAGGATATTCACTCGCCATATATCACTATGGTTCCACTATATGCATTTTTGCGTTTTCTATACTTTTTATTTTTATCCGTGCGGTCCATTTTTTTACCGGAGGCATCTGAATAAAAACATCATATTCTAAATTTTCTTCATGAGTTGTATTACACAAAGTGGTTATATCATCAATTGAACGTTTTGTTTCTGATTTTGTTATATATTTATCTATATTAAAATTGCCTGGAGAATAAAAATCACTAAACGAATTATCAATAATTAAGTTATTAATCTCCGGACGAATCCTGAGTCTTAACTTTTTTTTCCTAAAATTAATATATCCAGCTCTTCGATTATGAATTTCAGCATGTCGTTCAGAACGAATTTTATTCCTATCCAATTTTATTATATGATTTAAAGGATCATAAATATTATCCAGTTGGGATTTCCCTGAATGTATTATTTGTTTATATT
>JAJRAP010000069.1 GCA_028679855.1 Candidatus Methanoperedens sp. | reverse complement strand
CTTCATTATAAGCTGGTATGCGATGTGCCGTCAATAAGCGTTATCGGCGTGGAATCAGCCGCAAGCCCTTCGTATCTTGACCTCATTGATAAAAAAGACCTTATTGAATATGATAAGTTCCTCAGAATTGGGGTTGCACGTACCGATATATTCAATATGTCGTCAGTGCTTAACGAAAAATACGGGATCAATGTCTGGAAAGAGCCCAAAAAGCTTGAAGATATTGTTTCGGTAATGGAAACACCGGAAATAATAGAAAAACGGCTTGAAAAAGCGTATTCTCTATTCGGGGACAGGATAAAATACGCAGGTCCTGACTGCGGACTGGGCTCATGGCCAACTCAGGAAATGGCTTTCAGGCTGCTTAATAATACTGGCATCGGAATAAAAGAATTTTTAAAAAAACAAAACAGGGCAACAGTTTAATAGTTAGTTGACATTTATTGCTTTCCATGAGAGCTAAACAGCGGGTAAATAACAAAAAAAGCGGTAAATGCAGTTCAACCGCCAAGGAGAATGGAGCTAAAACAGTGACGGTGAAACCTGCAGGCTACCCGTTAAAAGGCATGTTCCATGAATACCCCGAGACATCTGAACTTGATGTATTTGAATTCTATGCCCGCGAGCAGTGGAATGGATTTATTATAAAAAAAGGCGACTACCTTTTCGACAGGCGGATGTTCCCGGATTTTGCCTTCAAGATCATAGACGTTGACCCCGAAAACTCAGAGATAGGTAAAAACACTAAATTCATGGTAGAGGACTATGACGCGGATTTCCTTGTCCCTGATATGAAAACCGATACCTCATTTAAAACCATTATCGGGCAGAATAAAGCCAAAAAGAAATGCAAGCTTATTGAAAAATACCTCTCCAATCCGCGAAAGTTCGGAAAGTGGGCTCCTAAGAATATACTGTTCCACGGACCTTCAGGAACTGGAAAGACCATGATGGCAAAGGCTCTTGCTAATTCCGTGGATGTCCCGCTTTTGGCAGTAAAAGCTACAAAGCTTATTGGTGAGTTCGTTGGCGACGGCGCGCGCCAGATACACCAGCTTTATGAAAAGGCTGAGGAGCTTTCACCATGTATTATATTTATAGATGAATTTGATGCTGTCGCACTTAACAGGAGCTTCCAGGAAATAAGAGGGGATGTTTCCGAAATAGTTAATGCGATACTTACCGAGATGGACGGAATAGATGAGCGTGATGGCATCTGCACCATTGCGGCAACTAACATGATGGCAGCACTTGACCCTGCAGTGCGAAGCCGCTTTGAAGAAGAAATCGAGTTCACTCTGCCAACTATGGAAGAACGGTATAAGATCCTGCAGACCTATACTCGCACCTTCCCGGTAAAACTTGCAAAGGATGTTAATCTTCATGTCATTGCAAAAAAGACGACTGGCTTCTCAGGACGCGACCTTGTTGAAAAGCTGCTCAAGAACGCACTTCATAAAGCCATACTTACAGGCGGAAAAGTTACATGTAAGCAATTTGAGGAAGCGTTCACAGAAGCGGTGGGTAAGAAGTCAGAGCCGCCAAAAGGGATGTTCGCATAATGGCAGTTGAAAGCATCAGCACCCTTGTGGGGAGCCTGAAAGAAAAATACGATAAGAGCAAGGACAGGTCAAGCTGGCGCGTGCTCCAGGGCATGGATAAGGATCATTATAATACTTTTGTGGCAGGCGACAGGAACCTCTGGCAGATAAGATCTGAAGAAGTCGGAGCAGGAGAAATAGTCGCTGTTGGAATGAGGATATCTCGAATGGATGAGGAGCTTGAGAAGATCATGAAACAGGGCTCGCCTGTGCCCTTCGGGAACGTGACTCCCCAGCGAAATAAACCTTCTATAATAATGGCAGGGATACAGACATATTCTTCTGACTCATCAAGCCTGCTGTGCAGGGAATTGCTTTCAAGCAAACAGGCAGAGCTTGAGCAGAAGCTTAAAAGCCAGGTCGAAAAGATGAAGGATGACCCGGCGTTCCGGAAGAAATATTATGAGCATAAGGACAGGTTGAGAAGGGCGTACCTGTAGTATCAGCTTCTTTTTTTACGAATAGGAAACTATAAACACATAACATCATCGTCTGCCTGAAATTGCAGTTACTAATTCATAGGTTTATCGATCAGATTTAATTGCTTTCATGCTTGCAGTGAAGCAGTGAAACAATTACAGCATATTCTGGAAAATTCTTATGCTATTGTAACTTGACGCAACTTTAAATTGCCCCTCAGTGCTTTCTTGGCGCAAATTGTTTATTATCATGAAAAAAACTTCTTTTTAAATCATTTTCAAGTCTCATCTCCATATCAGCTATTCCTCCTGATTGAAGATCG
Organism: Candidatus Methanoperedens sp.; assembly: GCA_028679855.1. Lineage (GTDB taxonomy): Archaea > Halobacteriota > Methanosarcinia > Methanosarcinales > Methanoperedenaceae > Methanoperedens. The sequence goes on along the minus strand of JAJRAP010000069.1, from coordinate 248 downwards.
CTTATTATATCAATAATATTTGGATATATTAAATTTCTCACAGTCTTTACAAAATCATCTATCGGATGAATAATTTGTTTATCAATATATAGACGTGATGGGTATCTTATTGTATCAAAATCTTGAAATGCATTTATCAATTCTCTAAATAAATCGTTTCTGAAAATATCATCTTTTTCTCGGCAACAATCTAAAAGTTTTTTTATGTCATGAGTCTTAAGTTCTAAAGTTTTGTTATTGTATTTTAT
>JAJRAP010000068.1 GCA_028679855.1 Candidatus Methanoperedens sp. | reverse complement strand
TGCTTTGCCAGTATCAATTCGGCAGTTTTTACAAGTTCATCAAAATAGATTAGTGTGCCAAGATTGGTCGGATCACCATCGAATGGAACGAGAAAACCGACTTGACCTCTGGTTCCCGTCTCAGTGTATCCATGACCAGCAAAGAAAAAGATAACACGATCATCAGGATTGGTAGCCTCTTCTCGAACTTCAGATAACGCCTTTAGTATGCCCAAGCGAGTAGCACCATCATTAAGAAGCCGATGAATATTCCCCTCCGGAAAATCCAGTTTCGAAACCAATAGATCTGCAATTGCCTTAGCATCATTAATTGCATAGGATAACGAGGGGGCCAACTGGTATACATTAATGCCGACAACAATAGCCCAGCTATTGATGTAGAAAGGGTTATAAGAGTTTGGCAACATGATTGAACTCCACCCGTATTACGAATATCTACTTATACCAATTTACAGAATGGATACTTTTCATTTGTATAAATCATTGTAGCTCGTTCAAAATTGGAGTCAAGCGCTTTTCCCCCTGGTCAAGTCAAAACAGGCATAAAATACCCTGACCGGCTAATACACCCGCCTCCAACTGACTTCTTCTTTGTTCAGAATTTTAATGAATACCTCACGACACGATTCCAACTCCTTCTTTTCAGTTTTACACAAGTCATAATCTAAATTCGCCGTTATGCTTTTTTCCCGCCTGAAATCTCCCATTTCCAATTCCAGACGTTTAATGCTATCGTCTAGAAATTCCAGGTATTTTTTTACCTGTGCAGGATCCATGACTGAAAACATAAGAGTCCCTCCCATACAAATATTCTTTAAGTGTATATATATCCTGGAATTGTGCAAGCCAAAACAGGCATGGACTGACCCTGATTCCCTTCTATAATTCAACCTATAAATCTATTAAGGTAATCCAAAAGCTTTTCTTATCAAATCTACTATAATTGGCAACATAACTGGAGTAGCTGGTATTCCTATCTCTTTAGCTTTTGCTTTAAATTTCTTCCAACCAGTATCACTCTTGATTATTTCTAGGAATTGAGCACCGCCATTAGTTAATCTTTCAATAATATAATCCTCATAACCACCAGCACTAGCATCAATTACCTTTAAATATCCCCCATCAACTAGTAATGCTACATGATAAAGTATCTCGTCTGATGTATAGTCATTAATTACAATTTCACTTGCTTGATATGAACGCCCTTTATCTGGTAGTTTATCTTCACACCAAATCAAAATTTCTCTTATTAAATCTGTATCTAGTTTCACGTTAACCTACTTTCCTAGAATGAATAGTAACTTATAAAAATATTAGGTAAGAGAAAAAACTTCCATCGTTCTATATCCCTAAATCGCCCTGTTTACCCTCTTCTTTTTTAGTTTTTGGCGCTTGTTTGAATGTGCCATGACTGGAAGGGGGCATTTGATAGTCAGTCGGAATCCTCACCAGAAATATACCGTTAATGATAGTAAATGGTTTCGCTTGTTAAGGAATCTGGTAATTTCGATTTTAATATCTTCGAATAATTACTAAAATAATGAGTAATTATTCATTAATGGCTAATATCTTCTTGATAATTTTCTCTAGCGCATCCATTAGATGTGCGAAATCATCAAGTCTAGAATCTGCATATTGTCCTACTCGTAAATCCATAAAGTAGTTCCAAAATTTCTCGCTTACTTCGTTATAGCTGTCTTGTAAATTTTTGGGTAACAAGATTTTATTTCCAGTATAAAAGGTATTTAAATCCAGCAATTTTTGACGGTATTTTTCTATATATCTTTTTATCTCATCAATGTCATCTTTACTCATACTCTCAGAGGATGTACTTTCTAGGTTGATTAGTATATCCGAAAGTAATTTATATGCCTCTTGTAATTTCGTCCATAAGGTGGAAGTGACCTCCATTTGTTTCGGGAGGTAAATATTCAATTTATCACGGGAGATGCTTAACTCAGTTCGTAACTGTTCAAGTTGTTTATTGTACTCATTCTTCTGGCTTTCTAATTTCTCTGTAAACCGACTTTCTGCCCGATGTTGAAATATCCACAGTAAAAAACCGCCCAAGATTGTAAATATAACTGCAATTAGTCCAGAATAATCCTTTATGATTGTTGGGATATCAATTTGTCCGTTCATGTAAAACCCTCCAAAAATTACCTATACTTTACACTACCCTTCCTTAAAAAGCAACTGGTTTTGAGAGTGTCATAATCTTATTTTTAACCCATCTAACTAAAAGGTCGAGTAGCGGCGGGACGCACGTGGAGCAAATCTTTTTGGTATTTTCTGCATTATAATTGTTATAAGAGGGTGAAAGCGGGAATAAATAAGACTGTATTCACTAGGAAGAGGTTATAGCTAATCCTTTTTTCCCTCTAGGGAGACTGCTATCAATGGCATTCGATGACCTACTCGACGAACAAAAGACTTTCATCATAAGGCTAGTTGAATTATTTAATTCAGGTAAATATAAATCTGAATTTAATGGTGGAGTGACATTTACAGGAAGGTATATTAATATATTTGGTAAAGAAGGAGAGAATAGTAAAAAAATTGTTGGTTTTTCAAAGAGCACATTAAATTTACTTCATGAGGAAGGATATTTAATACTTGATTCACCAAACGCTAATTCGTTTTCAGGTTGCCTAAAACCCAAAGCTTTTAGTGAATATCAAAAGTGGGAGGAAGAAATTCCCGATAGAGAAAAACTTGCTCGGAAATTTGAAGCTTGGTTGAAAGAATTTAAGGACGATGTTTGTACGGCTTTTGAACGAGGGGGTGAATCAAAGGGTAAAACATCCTTCCGGTTTTGGGAATTACATTTTATTAACTTTCTAGAATCGAAATTACCAGGATACCTGATTGCATATAGAGAATGTTTACTTTCTAATTGGTCACCAATAAATAGTGATTTTTCACCACTTCAAAATTTTATGCGGTATGATGGTGATGCTGTGCAATTATTTTTAGAGCAATGTATTACAGATGCTCGTAAAGGTCATTTGGATGAATTTCTTATAAAAGGAAAAGAACAGGAAAAGCCCCAGATTCAACCACAAGTGGCTCCTGAAGCTCAAATCATAGAATCAGTAGAAGAGAGCAGAAGTGGTGTAATTACTCCTGGTC
>JAJRAP010000067.1 GCA_028679855.1 Candidatus Methanoperedens sp. | reverse complement strand
TGTTTTTTCCATCCTTTTTGCCCTGCGAACCACATCTTCAAGGCTCATTTTCTTAGTAATGTCCCTGAGTTGTACCGTTGCATTACCAATCATAGGTGTTATCGCTTTAAGATATATGAGATACTCTTCTGCGCTGAGTTCTCTCTTAAGTATGATGAAAAACTTCTCCATTAATATTGGGGTTTCAGCGGCGGCGGCTTCGGGCACATTTCCTCCAAGGATGTCTTGGACGTTATCGTTTCTTCTTTTTGTTTAACCTTTTTCACAATTCCACAACTTCCCCAGCTTTGATATTCCATGACCAGCCCCACTTCAATCTTGAAACCCCTTTCGACTTCAATTCCATGAACAGATCGGATATTTTTTTTGCCAGATATCCTTCAGGATCAAAAAGGATAATCCCGGATTCAAATGCCTCAAGGATGTATTCTGATTTTGCCTCGATATGTTCTTCAAGTTCCTTCGGCGTCATCCAGATGGATTGAACCCTTGATCTTGTTCCGGATTCAACATCCAATTTATAGAGCATCCTTTTTCCAAGGTCATGAGGAAGGTCCTTTATAATTACAATTATATCAATGTCACTTTCATAACTTCGAAAAGGTTTAGCATCACCCCTTGCAACAGAACCAAAGAGCAGAACTGCATAAACATCTATCTTTTTTGTGACTATTTCAAAATACTGCCTTATAGGAATAGAATATTCTCGTTGTTTAATCAATTCCATGTTTTGCAACATATTCTTCGATCTCCTGTATTTTACTGGCGAGTATTCCATCCATATCCCTCAACCGATAGAATTCACAGCTTTTGATCAGTAATTGAAATGCGTTTTTCATCATTACGGTAGCAATCTCTTTTTTATAGATTTCATCAGGCGTAATGATCCTTTCTTTAGTCTCCCATCCATATCTTGGCATAGTGCCCTGGCGTTCAAGGGGTGAAGAAAATGTAACCATATCTACGAGATATTTTACTTCATCTTCAGAAAGCCCAACCTTTTTTACTACCTCTGGATGCTGCAGGATTTCCTCAACGATATAATCGGAAGGATGATATGTTTTTTCAGGAGCAAAACCTAAAAAAGATAAAATAGACTTACCGACCCTCTCGGCGCATTGTTGCGCATGCTGGATTGACTCACTATACCTTTCATCCATGAAATCAGCAAACGCGGCATCAAATTCTTTTAATGCTATATGCAGCCAGTCCCGGGTTTTTTGAATGTTCTTCATTTAGGGTCTCCAGATACTATTGGAGACATTTTCAAGGACAATCCAATCCGTGCACATCCGCGTCATCCGCGAAATCCGTGTTCTATAGTAATTAATAATATCACCTACATGAACTTATTTAATGAAACATAATCTTTCACATATTCAGGTATCATTTCGCGCCACTTCTTCAGCTCTTTGAAATCCTCCATTGAGATTTGAGTATTCGTGGAAAAACGTCCGAATTCCTTTGATTCAATAATATCCCTTACTTCATTGTCCGTAATATATGCTTTTATGAAATTCCTGATAAGCGGCACCTCCCTGCTTTCGGGTTTATGAATAGAAATGAATCTTTCAACTTCCTCTTCAAGCAAATCCTCTTTCGTCTTGAATGCAGATATCTTTCCAAATATCTTCTCTATCATCTCCCTCAAACTGAGCCTCCGGTCTATCCTCAATGATTTTCTCAACTTTTCAAGATTGAAATAATCCTCTGGCTTTTCAAAAACCTTACTTTTTATATATTCTTCAATTGCATCAAAATTTTCTTTTTCAATATTTTCCTTTATGAATGGATTGTTTTTGATAGCAGTTTCAAATTTATCAAAGAACATGCGATCTATTTTCATTCCTTCCATGCCCACAGCGTATTCAGAAAAGCTTATGAGCGGGTCTGAATTCAAATTCTCATATTCACCAATCGCATTGTACTCGCCGCCACCGCTTCCTGTATATGTGGTTCTTGGAGGCAATTTCAAAATTTCATTATAGTTATATTTCTCTTCAAAATACTCACAATTTGCGAAGAAATCAAAAAGCTTGAATTTGTCCTTGACTCTCTTTATAACCTCATTATCTATCCCATCCTTCATCGAATATGTAAAATCATATTTCCTCGTCCCCCTTCCTTTTATCTGGATAAAATCCGTTGGCGAGAATATGGGACGCATCAGGCAGATATTCAAAATATCCTGGCAATCATATCCTGTCGTCATCATTCCAACTGTTACACACACCCTTGTTTTGCTCGTTTTATAACCATCAAGAAATCGTGAATGACCGGATAAGTTATTGCTTGTGTCCGTAAAATTGATGGTAAATTGCTGGGAATCCTGAACATTTGAAGTCACCTGAAGAGCGAAATCGGAATTATAATTACCGGGATATAATCTATCTGCAAGCTCATTCAATACCTGTGTTATCTTAGATGCGTGGTTCTGGCTCACGCAGAAAACAATGGTTTTCCCGATCTCTCCGCTTATTGGATCGCGGAGGGCATTTTCAATGAAAGTCTTGCAGAGAATCCTGTTTGTTTCTTCAGAAAGGAATTTCTTCTCAAAATCCTTATGATAATAAATCTGCTCTTCTTTTACTCCCTCCTCATTTTCGATCATCACAGAATAGCCTTTTTCAGAAAGTAACTCTGTCGTGATCTCTGTTCTTGCATCAACCGCTACAGGATTCACGAGATATCCATCTCTCACCGCATCAATAAGACTGTAGCGATAAGTCGGAGTACCCCGCTCGCAGCCAAATGTAATATAAGTATCCCGGAGCTGTCTCCTTTCCCATTCGCGCGGGTCTTTCTTACTAACTTTCTCAGGGTCTAAATACTTCAGATAATCTTTGGGCGTGGCAGTAAGACCGAGTTTATATCCAACAAAATACTCAAAAACAGCCCTGCTGTTCCATCCTATTGAACGGTGGGCTTCATCCGATATAAGAAGGTCAAAATCCGTGGGTGAAAAAAGCCTCTGGTATTTATTGTCAAAAGAAAGGCTCTGAACGGTGGAAACCACAATCTCAGCTTTTCGCCAATCGTCCTTATTTTCTTTATAAATAACCACTCTGTAATCGTTTTTCAGATATCTTACAAAATTTTTCATTGCCTGATCTTCAAGTTCTAACCGGTCAACAAGAAAAAGCACCCTCTTTGCATTCCCTGATCTCAAAAACAATTTGATAACTGCGGCTGAAATTAGTGTTTTTCCTGTTCCTGTCGCCATTTCAAAAAGGAACCTGTCATTCCCATCTTCCACAGATTCCTGCAAAGCATGAACCGCATCTAACTGATACGGTCTTAAGAATTTCAATCCGGATTCATTTATATAGTCTGCTCTTGTTTTGTCATTGCTCCAGCGCGGGTCTTTGTCGTAAAGAGGGTTCTGGATACGGGCAATGTAATCCTCTCCAACTATTTCCCTGACAAGAGTGGAAGGATTGGGCTGAAAAGAACCTGTATGATGAAGAGACTCTAATGTAGGGAATTTTGTTATTACACTGGGATTTCCACGCTCCAAGTCCCAGAAATAATGCAAATTGCCATTCGATAGGATTACGAACCTCACATTTTGAGACTGAGCGTATTTTCTCGCCTGTTCTTTCCCGTCGAGAGGATTTTTATCTTCTGATTTTGCTTCCACTATCACAAATGGGAAGCTCTTTTCATCCAGAAGATGAAAATCTGTAAAACCATTCTCTGTTTTTTCAAAATCATTCCCGAACTCATCCAGATTTTTCTTTGTGATCTTGATATTATTCTCTAAAACGATATTGGCTTTTCCTTTTTCGTCATCAAAAAATCTCCAACCTGATTGTTCAAGGAGTTTATTGATCTTAATGCGCGCTTTTGCTTCTTTTTGCATTAACGGCTCCAGCCTCAGATTTATTTCAATAATAATGTTCTCTACTTACTTATGCATATCGTCAGGTTAAATATATAAATCAATTTGAAAGAACTGAATTTCGAACGTACCTTTTTAAACCCCTCTTATTATAATGTTGATTATTTGTTCAAATCCAGACAATACGTCCCGATGTATTGGAAAAGGAGAAAAAAATTATTTCCGCTTTCTTTCCTTGGGTTTCTTCTCTTCCGGGGCTTCCCCTTCCTTCAACTCTTTCTTGGGGAATATCTCAGCAAGAGGTTTCTGCCCATATTCTACGATCACGGTGTTTATCTGTGTGACTTCGGATGATATCTCGCGTCCGCGCATGGATTTACGTCTTCTTTCACCATCATGGGTCGGGTGAAAACCCACTCCACCGGCCACAAGGATCTTTCTTCGTGCCGGGCCGGGTAGATCCGGTCTAATAGGGAAACCGTCCTTATCAGTACCGCCTGTCAGCTTAAGTGTATATCCTGACAATCCTGCCAGGTCCCCGCTAATGGTCTCTCCGATGTTCTTTCCTATGATCTTGTTGGCTGCTGCACCCGTAACTGTCACCTGATATGCCTGTGCGGTCTTGCTATCCGAAACTACTAATCTAAAATCTGCCATTTAAATGCTCCTGAGTTAATAATCATACTTTCTATTGTAATTCTGACCTAACTTGCATTAAAGATACTTAAACGTTTTTATGAGCAATTTCTGCATTTTTCGGTTTTTCAAGCTCTTATTCCAGTTCTCGTATGAACTCAGTCAGCCTGCCGCAGGTCACCTTTTTCTTGGCTTCACCACATTTTTTGACTTTATCAAGGAGAGTGCACATCTGGTCTTTTGTAAGATCGTACCCCATCTTCTCAACAACACCCTTGAGAGCCTTGCCTCCTGTATGCTTACCAATAATGATCTCCCGCTTTCCCCCCACCATCTCAGGTGCGAACAGTTCATACGTCATCGGGTTCTCAAGGACTGCTGCAACATGTATCCCCGATTCGTGCGCAAAAGCATTTGCGCCCACTACAGGCTTTGTCGGATGGATCGGGATCTCAGAATATTCCTCAACGAGTTTCGATAGCTCCGTAAGCTTGCTGACATCGTATCTCTCAATGCCATATTGAACCCGCAGGCTCACCAGAAGTTCTTCAAGCGAGGCATTCCCACATCTTTCGCCGATTCCATTAACGGTTGTATGAAGCTGGAAGGCTCCGGCTTCAGCCCCGCTAAGTGTGTTCGCAACTGCCATGCCAAGATCATTGTGGCAGTGGATGCATACCTTTGTTTTCACAGCTTTCTTGATCTCTTTTACAATATATGAAGCAGTGCTCGGGTTCAATATTCCCACTGTATCAGCTATGCTGACATAGTCAGCACCGTGTTCTTCCGCCGCCCTGAATATGGACTTCAGGACATTGATGTCAGTTCGCGTGGCATCCTCTGCCGCAAACCTCACGGTCAGACCATGGTCTTTTGCATAGTCAAGCACGTCAAGAGCACATGATGCCGCCTCTTC
>JAJRAP010000066.1 GCA_028679855.1 Candidatus Methanoperedens sp. | reverse complement strand
TATCTTTTTGGCTCAGAATTTCGTTCATATGCATCGTATCTAATCCGTTTTTTTTAACGTAAATCATATACGACTTATCTTCAGTAAACTCAAAATCAGACAACGTTCCACTAAATAATTTCCAAACATAACCACCTTCACATAATAAAATATAAGTATCATCAACATTGAAAGGGCTATGTCTTGAGTTAGAACTATTCTAATGGTGATAATCAATGATCGGGAATAAAGCGCGCGGAGGGCGTGCCCTCAGGATGGTGGTTTGGATGGCGCTGGTATTGTTGCTGGCGGGAGGGTGCGCTCTTGAACGGCGGCAGGAGCTGGCAGAGTTCTGTTCTATGCTGAAAATTTGCCAGATGGAAGAGTTAAAGTGGTTGCCGAGGGGGAGAAGAGAAAACTTGGGTTTTTTTAAATTAGTAAGGGAAGGCGAGACAGATGAACGCCTTGATAGGGCTGCAGAACTTCTAAAAGAGCTTATAGGGACTGTTCAAAGCGGCTTCAACGAAACCGTAGGCGCTATAAAATCTGTGAAAGCAGATACATCAGCAATGCTGGAAAAGCAGGATAAAATGCTTGAGAAACAGGATAGGATGCTGGAAAAGCAGGATTTGCAGATGGAAATAACTAAAAATGGATTCGATGATATGAGGAAAGGATTTGCAGAAGTTAAAGAAGAGATGAAAGCAGGTTTTACTGATGTAAAAGAAGAAATCCACATGCAACGAGATGACTTTAGAGAAGTTTTCATGCATGAGGTGAGCGAACTAAGAGGCGAGATTGCAGAGGTCAAGGCAACGCTGGCGAGGATGCAGGCGGGATAATAACCGCAGATGAACGCGGATGAACGCAGATTTGTACATCGGGCATAATAAGATTTCATGGGAATAAAGCGCGTGGAGGACATGCCCTCAGAATTGCAGTTGGGATGGCGTTGGTAGTGTTGATGGCGGGAGGGGGAGGCGACGCATGCATTCGAAGATTCGGAGTGCTCTTCGAATGCCGGGAAGCTTGAGGTAAAAATAATTGGCAGCAAGGTGCATGAGGTGAGCTATAGAGTATTCCTGCTCAGAAAAGCGCTTGAGCTTGGGATGGAGAGGTTCAATGCATATAATACAAAGGAGAATGGAATGCAGGTACTGATTGCTTTTTTAGAAGGCAATAAAGACCAGACTGCAGCATTTCAGGAGTTTGCAAACGAGAATAAACCAGAAGATGCAGAAGTATCTGATAGAGTATTTCGGGATTATGAGGGCTATGTGATAGGCATCGCAGATTACATGCACCTGATTCAGGTGGAGCAGCTCAGCAATGGCATACCTGCTATACTCAGCATTGACAGAAAGCAGGATAGGATGCTGGAGAAGCAGGACAGGTCTATAGAATTGCTTGACTCTTTTATTAAAAAATCTCGATTCCAAAATTCAACGGTTTATTGACGGTATGGATTGCATGCAGCTTAAGGTTAAATAGCATGTGAATCAAGAATAGATCATGACCACTGAAAAGATACCCTCATGGATAGAGCGGTTATTATTGCCCAAACTTAGTGCTCTGGAAGGGGAAATTAAAGCTATACATGGAGAGATAAAGGCTTTTAATACCCGGATAGATTCTATATATGAAAAAGTCGATTCTGTAAATGAAAGGATAGACAGCCTGAGAAACGAAACAAAGGCAGATATGGCACGGCTTGAAGAACGAATAGACAGCCTGAGAAACGAAACAAAAACCGAGTTTACAGCTTTGAATTACAGAATCGATTCACTCGAAAAGCGCATCCCTGTTATAGAAAAGATAACTGCATTAGAGATTAAGTTAGCAGATTTAGAGAAAAGGCTTGCAATAGCCTGACGTTGACTTTCAGATTTTGTTTTTGAGATAATCTGTATTTACGATCTCATTACTTTTACAGGATAAGGCTTCCAGCATCTTTACATCCTTCACGGAGGCTGCTGGTATATCGAAGCATATTTCCGATTGATTGATGGTCGTGCTACTATATTCTTTCTCAGGACAATTTTTCCATACTCCCTTGTGGATTCGACTATAAAATCACCTGATGCTTTTGATTCTGCCAGGCCTATCTGCACAAATGTTGTACGGACTTATTATGTCAAACTTCAATTGCAATGTGACCACCTATATCATACAACACAACAAATATGAACAATTATTCAGGCTATGTGTGGGCTAATATATCAAATCTCAGCACTTTTGCCATAGTGGGCAGCGCACTCCCGGTTCTCCTCCAGTCAGCATCAGCGTCAGCGGCGACGGGGGCGGAATGGCATCAGGAGAGCCATTTGAGAACATAGCAAAGAGAGAGGTTCAAGAGGAGTACTTGAGGATAGGAGTTCCAGCAACGTATACCTTTACAACTCCAGAGCTTCCGGTTTATGAAGTAAGTATAACGCCAGCCAAGAATTTTGCTGAGGGTGACATTTCAATGCTCAGATGGATGGAGTTCGGGGTGAATGTGGCAAGGCGTGGATGGCTTGAAAAGAAGGATTTGATGAACTCGAGGTCATGCAGGGATGTCAGATTTAAAAGCAGGGATAAATATTGTGTAATGGGGGTTTTGAATTGCACGATGCCTGTAACAAGCGTTTCTGGACAATTCCTATCATATCAACAGGAAAATTAGTATTCTTTCTCAGAATACTAAAAGTCCGTCATTATCCTGTACTGGTCTATCTCAGGCTGCTTCAATTCCTCAATGAACTGCTCTGTCATTGAGCGCACGTCCTTTGCTTTGGTAATAGCGCGTCCTACGACTACTATATCAGCTCCTGCCTCGAGCGCATCTTTGACCGTATCCACACGGATGCCGCCAGCAACAGCCACAAGCAATCTTTCTGATAATTTCTTCATGGCAGGTATGTCTCCCCATGCATGTTCTGCCTTACCTTCGGTATCTATTGCCCTGTGGAGTTCGACAACATCGGGTTTGACCGTTAAGGATTTCAGGACTGAAAGCGGCTTTTCGACATTCAGCATGTCGATCACAGCGTAAATTCCAGTCTTCTTGGCTTCTTTGATGGCTTTCTCGATAGTGGATACAGGAGCAAGCCCGGATATTACAACAGCATCCGCGGTAGCGTCAGCCACCATACGGGCTTCAAGGTTGCCAGTATCCAGGGTCTTCAGATCAGCAACAACAAAGGCATTCGGGCGCACTTCACGTATGGACTGCACGACCTCCACACCGTATCTCTTGATAAGCGGCGTGCCTGCCTCGATAATAAGATGGTCGCTCTGCGGTATCTGCTTCAGTATAGCTTTCACTGCGTTGATATCCGGGATGTCGATGGCGACCTGCAGATACGGCGGGTTCCATAACCTGACGACCTTGAATCCCATTACCGGGTGCATGGTGCGGTCTTTCTCGTACATGACCGTCTTTGCATCCGGGAATCCCTGCATCGCTCTCTCGATGGCAAGTTTTGTGGCACCATAATTGTAGCGATAGATCTTGTTGTAATCTTTCGCTTCAGGATGAATGAATACACTAACGACAATAGAAAGGTCTTCGATCTGGTCTTCAGGGATTATGCCTTCCTGCACTGAATCAGCAACTGCCCTTGCCACCGCTGTCTGGGCAGGACCGAATATCTTGGCTGCCTGTGCCATGTTCTTGACCGTCACCTTTGGGACGATAAGCGTGGCTGGCTTTGCTAGCAGGTTGGGTCTTATGACCGAAAGGAGCGGAGTATGCCCCATAGAAAGCTGCGTAAATCCGTTCGCAAATGCCTGTCCTACCGGACCAGTTTTTTCTCCAATAATTAGATCAATATGAGCCAGTTCTGGCTCCTCTCCGATTAAAGCTTCGCCTACTAAAAACACTGTAATACCTCTTGGCTTATGATAGATAGTTAAGTATTTAAACATATTTCTGAAAAGAGACCGTTTCAATTCATGTTGGTGAATTTGAACAGGTGGTTACCAAAAGATAGAGTGAGTTTATAAATTTAACTATTACAGAAGTCTTAAATAACATAAGTTTTAATAAAAACCCAGTAGTATAAAATTTATCCGATTGGTATTCTGTTAATGTGTTTTCCCAAACAGATAGAGGTGTATTTTGATGACCCTGCATGTTAACTTCATAACTGAAACAGTGCTGGTAGGGCTGAATACAACCGGTATTGTTCAAGCATGGAAAAACCTGAAGGAATCTCTTGAAACAGAAAGAGTCAATGTTGATATTAATGGAAACGGTAGATACGATTTAATTCACATCCATTCCTATGGTCCTTATGCTTATTTAAAAATGAAAACGTCTGAAGTACCCAAAGTCATAACATCACACATGCTTCCCTCAGAAATGAAGATGCTTTTCAAAGGGGGATCCATGTTCAACACTTTCTTCGAAAAATATATGAAGACATTCTATAACTCCGCAGATTTCATGATCTCCCCTTCACAGTTCGCTCTGGATAGACTGCGCTGCATGGGTGTTACAACAGATGCTGATATAATAAGTAATGGCATATTCCTGGATAGATTCAGAAACAGGAACGGGGAAAAGTTCAGGAAGAAATATAATTTAGGTTGTGATACGATTGTTTATTCAGTAGGGCTCTTATCATTCAGAAAAGGACTGGATATTTTTATTGATGCAGCTAAAGCCTTACCCGATCTTACATTTGTATGGGCAGGTCCTATCGCCTATGGTAAACTCCAGGTAGATTATGAAAAAGTTTCACAGGTAATAAGAAACAAACCTGAGAACGTTATTTTCACAGGTTACTATCAGGGCGATATTGCAGATGTGCATTCTGCAGGTGATATATTTCTATTTCCGTCTCCCCTGGAAACACAGGGCCTTGTAGTGCTGGAGGCGGGTGCCTGTGAAAAACCTCTTATTCTCAGGGATATTGGAGCTTATCGATATTTCCCGGAAGATTCATGCATTAAATTTTCAAACAGCAAAGAAGCCGTCATTGCGATAGAAAAAATACTCTCAAACAGAACTTTGAGAAAAAAGCTCTCTGAAGGCGCACTAAAGCTTGCGAAGAAAAATGATATTAAGAAAAGTGCCATGGAAGTCCTGGATGTTTATGAGAGTCTGGTATGATGCGGGAAAACGATCTCCCGGCCTAACATCACTTTTATAAACAGTAACAACAAATTACAGAATGTGAAAACAGCGATACTGGGCGCCGGGCTAACAGGTATCACTCTTGCCCGGCTGCTTCATGAAAAAGGAGACGAAGTTACTGTACTTGAACGGGAACCCGAATATGGGGGACTGTGTCGCTCCATGACCAAATCCGGTTTCACGTTTGACATCGGAGGCTCTCACATTATTTTCAGCCGCGACACGCAAGTCCTGACATTCATGTGTGATGTGCTTGGCAGTAACAGCAAGCAAAATAAACGCAACACAAAGATATTCTACAAAGGGCTATTTATCAAATATCCATTCGAGAACGGTCTGAACCAGCTTCCAAAGGAAGAGCTCTACTTTTGCATAAACGAGTTCATAAAAACGCTTATAGCAGTTGAAAAAGGGGAACTTTCACCCCCTTTAAATTTCCGTGAATGGATAAATTACACGTTCGGAAAAGGCATCTCAGACCTGTACATGATACCATACAACGAGAAGATATGGAAATATCCGACAGAGCTCATGTCGATGCACTGGGTAGATGGCAGAATACCGCGACCTCCGGTTGAGGATGTTATCAGGTCAGCAATTGGGATCGAAACCGAGGGCTATACCCACCAGTCAGTTTTCAGTTATCCCTTAAGGGGCGGGATCGAAGCTATGGTCAGGGAGATCGCAAAACCTGTCGAAGAAAATATCCAGACTGGATTCCATGTGACTTCCATCAAAAATGAAAACGGCAAATTCAAAATAAGCAACAAAAAAAGAGTTATTTCAGCAGAACGATTGATATCTACAATACCATTGCAGGAACTACTACCATGTCTTGACGCAGTTCCTGAAAATGTTAACCGGGCATGCAGCGAACTAAAATACGACTCTATAGCCTGCGTCTTTCTCGGGATAAAAGGCAAAGTTCCCGACATTTCATGGATGTACATCCCTGAAAAAGAACTCGGACTCTTCAACCGCATTTCTTTTCCATCCAACTACAGCCCCCATGTAGCGCTTCCATGCCATTCATCTATACTTATCGAGATAACCTATCGAGAAGGCGATGAAACATCACGAATGCAGGATATGCCTATCATCGATCATGTTATCAAAGCCCATGAAAAAATGAAAATAATAATAAGAGATGACGTGGTATATAGTTCGGTCATGCGACAAAAATATGCT
>JAJRAP010000065.1 GCA_028679855.1 Candidatus Methanoperedens sp. | reverse complement strand
TAAGACCTGCAAGTCTTATCCTCTCCATGTTCGTGTAAGCATAATCAAGCCCGTATCCAAGCGCCGCTGTTGTGGGATCCATAATTATGTTCTCTCGCGCCACGCCGCACTGCTTCATGAGTTTGCGGTTCAATTCCTTCTGCGCGTTTATCTCAAGCTGCGTCCATGAAAGAACCACATGGTTGTACTTCTTGGCAGCTTCCGCGATCCTGGCATAATCAAGGTTGAGGCTTGCTGATGCCAGCAGGCATCGTTCACCTTCAGCAGCTTCTGCTGCTTTTTCAAGAACTGCTGGATCTTTCTCAGGATTTCCTGACCCGCCGATTACAATGGGCACATCAACTGCCTGAAGTACTTCTTCCACTGTCTTTGCAGCATCAGAAGGCGAAGTATCCTTGATGTTAGGGTCCGTACTGATAAGATGTATAGTGACCATGTCTGCCCCGAAATCGCGCACCACCTTTTTTGCCCATTCTGCAGGGCTGTTGATAACATCCTCGTAGTTGGATTTGACTGCTTTTGCCATATTTATGGGCATGTCGAAAACATCCATTGTTATGTGGTTCCTGTGAGGCATTGGACCGTCAAAATAATAAGGTAACGCAATCTCACCGCCAAGGGTCACTGTGCTCTTTCTCGAGCCGCCATCGGAGGATGTGGCTCCCAGCACAACTTCCTGAATTGGGGTTTTCCATTCCTCGTTCCTGGCTGCGCTGAACTTTGATTCTATCAATTTGCCTGGCCTGACAGGCTTTTGCTGGGCAGAAGCGCCGAGCATCTGGTCAACAGGATAACCAAGGATCCTTGAAATATTCATCAGGTGAAAAGCCATCTGTGCGGTCTCGTGCCCCAGCGCGTAAGCCATCTGAGGGTTAAGACCCATCTGTCCAAGGTCAAGTTCCACATCGCCTTCTATCCTTACCCCCTCAAGAGCCTCGATATCACGGCCACCGAACAGGCTTCCAAGCTCGGAAAGTTTGATCTTTTTTGTCATTATTGCATCTCATTTAGCATTATTAATCGTCCCAGATAGGAGTGACCACATATATATTTTTAGATAAACTTCGAAGCTATGTTCATGGATAAATATTTCCGATTGAACCTCAAATCATTTTAAGATATATGTGTAATTATTGAGGTAACGTGCGAATTGGAATTATCCTTCACGGACCCGAAATCGTGGATGAGGGCAGCGCAGAGCGGATAATCCGTATTCTGTTGAAAGAACATGACGTCACTGCAAAACTTGGCGGCACCATGGGGCGAACTGCGGTACTGGACGCCGGGCTTGAAGAACTGATCGATATCTCGCAGGGGATGACGCCCAGCCAGACAATAAACACGCTAAAAGATAGCATCGATGTTGCAGTGCTGCTGAACCACGGAAAAACCCTTGAAACCGGGCTGCATTTCGGTCGCATCGTTGCCTCAAAATTGGGCTCGTTGATTCCGTTTGTCCACATAGAGCGCCCGGATATTGATGGCAGAATAATATATTACGATCAGCGAGCAAAGCTCTTCGCGGAACATTTCAGGTGTATCCTTATGAAGCACGGTAATTACGACCTTCCTGTCGAAAAGAGCAGCCCTCTGCCGCTGCAGGTCGAAAATGAGGGCGACACGGTCATACGAAGGTTAGCAGGAGTATTTCCTGGAGAGAACATCAGGCTGGACGGGATAATTATCGGACATGCTACTTCTGCACAACCCGAGATCGTATGCAGGGGCGGTAAAGTGGTGGAGCTGCGGGGAGGAATAATGAAACCCCATAGTCTTGAAAAGCTCAAGAACAGGAATATCGACCTTGCAGCAGCAAGGGTGAAGACCGGGAACATCAGGAGAAGCAAACGCAGACCAGAGATTAAAGCTATGAAGCCTCATGGAGTCGGGGTTGCAATTATTGACCACTGCGCCGAATCCACTTTCGAACTTGTAAACGATGCCAGCCTGGTCATTACAGTAGGGGATGACACAACAGCAATAGCCGCCGATATACTGGCGCGTTTTGGCATACCCATCATCGGGATAACGGACGGCGACCTGGATGGCATACTTGATGATACAACAGTGCCAGCAGGGTCGGTCATCATCCGTGTCAGGGAAGGATTTGACGATATCGTGGGAAAGGAAGTATTTGAGACACTTATGAAACGTGAACCTCAAATCCAATTACATGAAACGATGAATTTATGTGCAAGTATAATTGAGCTGGCTGAAAAATATATACTTGAAATAAAATACTATTAAAAAAAAATAATAAATGGTATAATCTGGATTATAATCCAGCAGTTATACCAAGAACGCCTGATTGAACGATGATCGCGACTGCGATTATTACACCAGCCATCTCAAGTGCCACGGCGACATTTCCCTTCTTGAGTTCTTCGAACTCATCGATCCCCTTGGTGAGCTTATCGAGTATATTCAGCGCGAGATATATAGCAACGATCGCAAGTACTATTCCAAGTATTAACTGTAAAAAACTTGCCACCAATGCAAAAAGGTCTCCAGCCAGCGCTTTTGATATTCCTGAAGAAACACCAGCGACGCCTGACTGAACAACTATGGCTATGGCGATAAATACTGATGCCACAAGAATACCTACAGCTACGTTACCTTTAGCTATTTCCTTTTCTTCATCTATTCCTTTTGTTATCTTTCCCAGTACTGAGAAACCAATATACAGTGCCACAACTGCAAGTATGATGGCAATGAC
>JAJRAP010000064.1 GCA_028679855.1 Candidatus Methanoperedens sp. | reverse complement strand
TTCAATAAAGTTATTTCCAATCTTCCTTACTCTATCTCTTCTCCAGTGACGTTCAAATTGCTTGGCTGCAAATTCGACCTCGGGATCCTGATGTACCAGCATGAGTTCGCAAAGAGGATGGTCGCAGTTCCGGGCAGCAAGGATTATGGAAGATTATCCATTACTGTCCAGTACTACGCTGATGTACAAATCCTGGAAGTCGTACCGCGAGGTGCATTCAGCACACCCCCAGAGGTAAGTTCTGCGATCGTGAAGCTTATCCCGCGTTCATCACCATATACGGTGAAAGATGAGAATTTTTTCATGAGATTTTTAATTGCTGTTTTTTCACAGAGGAGGAAAACAATAAAGAATGCAATATTGAATAACGCGGGGTTGCTAGGGATCAGGGATAATGCCCTGGGAACTATACCTGATGAAATTCTCCGGAAAAGGGCTGAAGTGCTTTCACCACGGGAACTCGCAGAGCTGGCTGACTTATTATACGACGAAAAAATATAAACTTATCTTCTCCTGAAAAAATATAAACACTTATAGAACCTTTTTTATGCCATGACGATCGCCGTTGTATTTGACAGTGCAGGAACGCTGCTGCGCATGCACCGCGTAGCGAAAAATATAAAAACCGGTGAATTCCTGTATGAAGTGGTCTCTACCGAGCTTGTGGGTAAAAAACCATATTGCGCCCTAATAGTGATGCAGGTGGACTCGTCCAATCTGGCAGGATGCCCACCAGAGATGCTGATCTCCGATTTTATCAAAAAGAATAGTATCGATATTGAAGTGGCGTGTTCACGAAGCCGGATAGAAAAGATCGACGCATTTAAGGCGGTAAATAATGATACTGAAGCACGGATGAAAGACCTGCAGGACGTAATGGCTGCAGTCAAAAAGAAGTGCAGGAACATTTTTTATTTGGGAGTTGGGCTAGTCATTGACTTGGATACTGACAGCATCCCGTACGTGATCTGCACTGGCGGCAAGGTGTATTCGAATTCACTTCAGGTGATAAAGACGCTTAATGAAAAGGGCATAGGGGTGTACATCGCCTCCGGTGACAGCATGAGGAACCTGTCAGTTCTTGCAAAGAACGTGTGCGTACCGCTACAGTGCGTATTTGAGATATCCACTCCTGAAAGAAAAGAGGAGATAGTTAAGAATTTAAAAAATGAGTACGATAAAGTCATCATGGTGGGTGATGGCATCAACGATATACTTGCGATGCGAGCTGCAGACCTTGGGGTGCTCTCGATACAGCAGACCGGAAAGTGCCCCCCGCTGCTCTGCGAGGAGGCGGATGTGGTTATAAAAGATATAGGGGAGATAATAGGGATTGTTGCTATCCAAAATGCTCATATCCCCGGGCTTTGAGTTCTTCCTCCACACCGCTTTCCATTTCAATGAATACGCCCTTTTCGATGACCTCACCGATAACGGTCAGATGACAGGCTTTTCTTGCCTTATCCAGCTTTTCCGGCGCAACCGTGAACAAAAGCTCAAAATCCCCGCCAGTAAATACCGCCACCTCCAGCAGTTCCTCACCTTTCACTAACCTTTTAACATCAGATAGAACAGGCAGCCTGCTTTCATATATCTTAAACCCGACTCCGCCTGCCCTGCTCATGTCATGAAGCGATAAAGCAAGCCCGTCGCTTATGTCCATCATGGACGTGACAGAAGATGACCCTGCAAGCGCCATGCCTTCATCTATACGCGGCATGGGTTCAAAAAGTGCTTTTAATATCTCCTGACTGACTGGTATTTTCTTATCAAGTGCCATTAGAGCCGCGCCCGCAGTACCAATATGTCCTGTCACGCATACAAGGTCATCTACCCTTGCCCCGCTCCTTCGAATGAGTCGTTCTTTTTTCACCATGCCAAGCGCGGTGCCCACAAGCGTGAGTTCATCGTGGGCATCAGTATCCCCCCCTATTATTTTTGTCCCGTACTTTGAAACGCATTCATCCATCCCCTTTACAACTTCTTCGATAAACTCAACTTCGGTATCAGGCGGTATTCCCATCGCCATCACAACACCAAGAGGTCTTGCGCCTTTGGATGCAAGGTCGCTCAGGTTTACCGCCACTGACATCCATCCGATCTGGCTGCCAGTCATCTGCAGCGGGAAATCAGTTTTGCGGTGAAGCATGTCAGTAGTGACCAGGAGATATTCCTCATTGCCTGTATCAAGCACGGCGCAGTCGTCCTCGCCTGCTCCAACAACTATATTGCCGCCTCCTGAAAGTAACCCGGATATGCGCTGTATCAATGCCCGTTCCCCTAACTGGTTGATTTTCATAAGCAATTATTCACTCCCATGATTATAGAATTTTTCCTTCCGGTCAAATGGGACGGCTGGCGAGGGGAACAAAGTGATGAAGTCGCTTGATATGAAGGGTTATAATCCTACTCTGATGTCTCAGCAAAGGCAGCGGGGCACAGCAAGGAGATTAGGGCAGGGTATTCAAAAAAGTGAGTTATGAGGAGGCGGAGGAGGCTTATTCGAGGCATCATCCGGCTTTTGTGGAGGGGTGGTAAGGATTAGCCAACATTATTTACATTATGCACGCTTTCAAGAAGGTAGTATAGTGGGGTGCAGTCCATAGTAAACCTTTAAAGGGATGAAGATGAAGGTACAAAAAATGATAAAGGATCCTACAATTGAACCAACCCATCTATGCCCGCTTTGCAGATGGGATATGGACGAAGGTGGTTTCTATATCTGGGATTTCAGCAGAAGAAAACTTTTTTGCTCAAATTGCGGAACTAATTTTTATGCGGGAGATGTTGTTTTCGATCACGACATCGGAAGATATCAATATGTTGGCAATGATCCTTTATTTCTGGCAGCCAATGTATTCTGGTCGATGAGGTTTTCATCTGAAAAGCGGGGGATTTATGAATGAACGCAAAAAACAGATACAACTTGCAGTTGAAAAATTTATTTCACTGGTCAGAGATTATGATGGAGTAATTGAAGTTGCTCTATTTGGCTCAGCGGCTTCAGATAAACCCAATCCACAGGACTTTGATCTGATGGTTTTTATCGAGAATATTGCTTGCATTCCTCACATATCCAAAAGTGTACGGAAGACTACAAATATATTCCATGCCCATGATGTGTTCATTTTCGATGAGAGGAATAATTACCTTGGAAGGATATGTCAGCGTAGTGTCTGTCCTACGACTTCTGTGGAGTGCTATGTCAAAGATTGTGGAAAGATCAAATACTTGAAACAGCTTGAACGATTTGTGTTTGATGAAAGAAAAGCCTTAAAAATAAGACCTGTTACCACCTGGCAGAGCCCTCATCAGAAAGAAAGTTTAAGCCAGCAGTGGTTCAATGCACTGTCAATACTGCATGCAAACAAGGAAAATCAAAGAGAATGAGGGGTAAGA
>JAJRAP010000063.1 GCA_028679855.1 Candidatus Methanoperedens sp. | reverse complement strand
TTGACCTCGAAAGATATCGATTTTGCAGAAGTGCATGACTGCTTCACCATTGCAGAGATCTGTGCCATCGAAGACATTGGTTTCGTGAAAAAAGGAGAAGGTGGAAAAGCTTCCATGGAAGGCATGACCGCTATCGGAGGGAAGATACCCATTAACACGTCAGGCGGTCTTAAGGCATGCGGTCATCCTGTCGGCGCCACTGGTGTCAAGCAGGCGGTCGAGATCGTATTGCAGCTTCGCGGCGAGGCGGGTAAACGCCAGATCGACGGCGCCGAGGTAGGTCTTACCCATAACGTGGGAGGCTCGGGCGGCACTGCCGTTATCCATATATTCGGGAGGTAATATGACCGTTGCAAGATTCTGGAGAAGACTCAAAAACCTGTACAATCTTATAGGCACTCACTGTGAAAAATGCGGTGAATACTACTATCCTCCAAGGAACCTGTGCCCTAAATGCAGGCGTAGCAGCAGGTCAGTGCCGTTTAAGTTCAAGGGATTAGGCGAAGTTGTGACCTACACAATAATACATAGCTCTACAAAGAATTTTGAGAAGCAAACCCCTTACATACTGGCGATAATCAAACTGGACGAAGGTCCCCGGCTTACCTCGCAGGTGATATGCGACCATAACGATATCCATATAGGTATGAAGGTAAAATCCGCTTTCAGAAAGCTGGGTGAGGAAAATGAAAAAGGAATGCTGTATTACGGCACGAAATTCGTTCCTCTGGGGTCCAGGGATAAATGATAGTCGCACGCAAGCTGAATAAGAAATACGGAAAATATGGTTACATTCATTAGGCAGGATTTAGAGTATTAAGATTAATGAACGGTTTGCAAAGGTCAAAGGCAGCGGATGAACTGGCTGAAAAGATCAGCCCATTCTTCTCTCTATATGAAATACAGCAACATGATGGCAATATCTATTTCTTCGGGCTTCCAAAAAAGGATATCAGATTAATATATGAAGAAGTGTGGACTGTTTTTGCTGAAAAGGGCTTTGAATTCTCGGTCAGGTATGAACTGGGCGAGCACGTGCTTATGGCTTCGCCATTCGGTCCGGTCAAAGAGCGAAGATGGATAAATGTCGCGTTGTTAATAGCTACTTTTTTTACTACAATGCTTGCGGGGTCGCTGCTTTACGGAGCAAACCCTGAAAGCAGCCCTTTTGATGTCCTTACGGGGATCCCGTTCACGATAGCCATTATGACCGTACTTGGCGCACATGAAGCAGGACACTATTTTGTTGCGAAAAAGCATGGGATGCAAACCTCTCTGCCCTATTTCATCCCATTTCCGAGCTTTTTCGGGACAATGGGGGCTGTCATCAAGCACCGAGGGCCCATACCTGGCCGAAAGGCGCTGTTCGATGTGGGGGTCTCTGGTCCTCTGATTGGGCTTTTTGCGTCTGTGGTTGTTACTGTTATAGGTCTTCTTCAGCCCCCATTGCTATTCACTCCGGAAGAACATGTTTTTGCACTGGGAATACCCCCTCTTTTCGGGTTTATAATGGGCTTTTTAGCTACCCCTGATTCATTTGTGATGCATCCTATCGCTTTTGCCGGCTGGGCAGGGATGCTTGTGACAGCCCTTAACCTCATCCCTGCCGGGCAACTTGACGGTGGCCATGTCCTTCGTGCCATGATGGGCGAAAAAGCATCCCGTGTTTCAGCGGTTCTGCCCGCTGTTCTGTTCTTTATAGGGGCTTACTTGATAATATTCATGAAAACAGACGGCTTCATGTGGATATTCTGGAGCGCTCTTTTGCTCTTTTTTTCTGCCGGCGGTCATCCCAGACCCCTCAATGACGATATCCCGCTTGACAGGAAGAGGATGGTAATTGGGATGCTCACATTTGCCCTGGGACTGCTCTGCATCACACCTGTGCCTTTAAAGATGCTGTAATCCGACATTTCGCATCTGATAAGATAAATTTAGTTGGTGTTACAATCCAAAAAACCACAAATTATTTATGGTAGTAATACTTTAGTAGGGCAAATAATACTCCCAGTAATAATAAGGTGAAAAAATGATAGGCGGATTCAGCGAAGAACAGATAAAGCGATACTCGCGTAACATCATACTGCCCGAGGTGGGCGGAAAAGGCCAGAAAAAACTCCTTTCATCAAAGGTATTATGTATAGGTGCAGGCGGTCTCGGCTCGCCATT
The DNA here is from genome assembly GCA_028679855.1 of Candidatus Methanoperedens sp. Lineage (GTDB taxonomy): Archaea > Halobacteriota > Methanosarcinia > Methanosarcinales > Methanoperedenaceae > Methanoperedens. The sequence continues at coordinate 3,047 of JAJRAP010000063.1, read as the reverse complement.
GATCGAATACCTTGCTGCTGCAGGCATAGGAACGCTGGGGATAATGGACGATGATACCGTCGATCTGAGCAACCTTCAGCGGCAGGTCATCCACGGCGGCAATGTTGGAAAGCACAAGGTGGAATCTGCAAAGCAGTTCGTTAACAATCTCAACCCAGACATACAGGTAAATACATACATCGAGCGGCTGAATGCCCATAATGTGGAAGATATTTTCAGGGAATACGATATTGTCGTGGACTGCTCGGACAACTTCGCTACGAGATATCTCGTGAACGATGCGTGCGTGCTCCTTGACAAACCGCTTTCTCACGGCAGCATCTACAGGTTCGAGGGACAGGTCACCACGATAATACCACACAAGGGACCGTGCTACCGCTGCCTGTTCGAACATGCGCCCCCACCGGGTATGATGCCGAGCTGCCAGCAGGCTGGCGTGCTTGGCGTACTGCCGGGGATAATCGGCGTCATCCAGGCGACCGAGGTCGTGAAATACCTGCTCGGGATAGGCGAACTGCTCGTTGGCAGGCTTGTGTATTATGATGCGCTCAACATGAGCTTTGATGAGATCAAGATGCGCTGGAACAAGGAATGCCCAGTATGCGGTGAAAAACCAAAGATAACATCTATACAGGAAGAGATATACGCAGAATCATGCAGGATATGGTGAACATGACAACAGAACTTGATCTGAGGGGCGAGGTATGCCCTTATACTTTCGTGAAGACAAAACTTAAACTTGAAGAGATCGAATGCGGCGAGGAACTTATTGTGGCATTTGACCATGCCCCGGCAGTGGAGAACGTGCCGGGCAACCTGAAAAATGAGGGACATAAGATACTGGGGATAGAGAAAAAGGACGACCACCTCTGGAAAGTGAGGATTCGCAAGGCATGAAGCTCGGGATACTTTTGACCTCAAGCCCTGAGAATGAGAATACGAATACGGTTATTGAAATAAGCAGGGCTGCGCGCGAGAAGGGTCATGAAGTGTCGATTTTCTTGATGTACGACGGCGTGTATAATGTCCATAAAAAAGAGTTCGCAGAGCTTGCGGGTAAGGGGGTGAGCATCGCAGTATGTGCACTGAACGCAGAGCAGCGAAATGTCCAAAAGGTGGAAGGGATATTGTTCGGGAGCCAGTACGACCATGCATGCATTGCCGGTGATGTTGACAGGTTCATATCTTTCGGGTGAGTTATGAAGAAGATAACAGTAATAGTAAGGAACCTTCCATTGAACACGCGCAGGAACTCAGAAGCGCTTCGAATGGGCGTGGGGTTGACGCTTCGCGAGGATAAGGTCACTGTCATTTTCATGGACGACGGCGTGTATTCAGCCGCTCCCGCAGTGCCTGAACTTATTGGCGCACCGACGCTAAAAAAGGAGTTCGAGGCTCTGCCGATGATGAAATGCACAATGCTTGCTGATAAGCCGTCACTTGAAAAAAGAGAGATAAAGAACCTTGTTCCGAACGTGAAGCCAGAAGATAGGGACGAGATAGTGAGAACAATAACTGGCTCTGATATCGTGATACCGTTTTAATTATGAGATTAATGCATATTATCCGGAACCCGAATGATACAACGCCCATCGAAATAGCGAAGGCGCAGAGCAAGGAACATGATGTGGCGCTCCTCCTGTTGCACGATGCAGTGTATCTGAAACCAGGGTTGAAAGCCTATGCGTGCAGAGATGATGCAGAGGCAAGAGGGGTTACTGCGCATGAATGTGTGGGGTATGACAGGATAGTTCAGATGCTGTTTGAGTATGATAAGGTTGTGTCATGGTAGTAATAGTGCTAAAAAAACGCTATCAAGCCATGTATCCTTCAAGTACGGGGTTATGGTAAATTGTAGTTACGTTTATCTCTAACTATACGATTATACATCAAATCATTATAGTGCATTAGGCATAGAAACTTTTAAGAAGTGGTAATTTCATTCAATCCGAGTAAAATAACTGAGAGTTTTATGAGTAAATTTTCAGACATAGATAAAACTAATTTCTTTATTATGGTCGATTCTCTTAAGAAATGTAGAAGAGCTGATTTGTCTGATATTAATGAGGATGAAAATATTATTGAAGCATTATATACGGATCCTCTTGAAAGTAATTGGGTTTTAAAGTCTTGTCTGACCCCTAATACTACTATTTTGATCGGCAGAAAGGGGACCGGGAAATCTACAATTATCGCTCGAATACAACATGAACTAAGAAAGACGGATGATAAGCTTTCATTATATTTAGATGTAAATACAATATATGAGCAGGCAAAGACAATACAATTACAATCCGAAGAATATACTAATGTTCTTAGCGGTTATGATTTACAAAAATATTTATTACTAAATATAATGAACAAAAGGATCAAGATGCCAAGTTAATGACATTTTGTTCAAACAGCTAAGGAAATAAAATGCAAAGAATGTGGAGCCGTATATCCTTTTGAAACATTAAATAGTTTAAAGCTATTTAAGATGCTTTGTCCAAAGTGTAAAAAAGGTAATTGTAAAATTGAACATGTTAAAGTTGATCTCCCCACTGTTGATAAAACAATAGAATTGCCTGAATTTGATTTCAAATTATTGAATTCACTAAAAATTGATGAGCCACAATTTGCATCTCTATTGGCGCAAGAATTGGACTGTTATTGGCAAACAGTTAGAAGCAGGGTTGCAATCTTAGCTAACAAAGGTTTGATTGAGATGAAAAGAGAAACCCGAGAAGAGAGGTATGGGGAGAGAAATTATTACTATTTAACGGAAAAAGCTAAAGAAACGTATTTCAACAGTCAGACTTAATATACTGTATCAATTATTGTATATGCTCCAACCCGTGCGCCCCCACCCACCCGCGCCGCCAGAGGTGCGTGATTTGCCCGCATCGAACAGCCCTTCGGGACATTTTTAGCGCTTGTATGGGAATATTGACTCAGGCTCATATATTAAAACTTACATAGAAGAATTTATGTTAATGTAGATGATATCATAAATGCAGGTGTTGATGATGACAGAATATGTCCGTACTACGATAAAATTAAGAGAG
>JAJRAP010000062.1 GCA_028679855.1 Candidatus Methanoperedens sp. | reverse complement strand
TGGATGATACTCAATGGAATAAAATTAAATCAAGTAATTATAAAAAATTTTAAATTATTTGTAAAACGATATTGGTAGAACAAGTCTAACCCCTTAACCGATGACCAATGGAAACCTTGTCTTTCATCAGAATAGGTCCATGATCCTGCTTAATAACATCAAAAATAATTTTGCCGTAAGAGAAGTAACCTATGAAAAGAACGGGGTAAATGAATATGTTAATTATGAAGGTAAAAAAGTACTTGGCTCGTATTTCTGGCTGGCGCTTTATAGATGGGGGATAATCGTGGAGGAGAATATAGATGAGGCGTATGAAGGAGTTTTGATTCTGGGGAGGTTAACGGCAACCATATCTTTTTTTGCAATTATCGCTGAAGTTTTTCTGGCGACAGTCATTTCAAGGAGGCTCACAGAACCTATAAAATCCCTAGAAGAGGGTGCGCTCGGTATGGTTAAAGGGAACTTCAAACCGGTACTTGTATCCTCGAACAATGAGATCGGACGATTGACCGAGATCTTCAATCAGACCGCTGAAGAGCTATTGGATAAAAGAAAAAAGCTTGAAGCTAGAATCGAAATAGCAAATAAAGACCTCGAAGAAAAAAACATAGAACTTATTGCCGCCAACAAAGATCTGAAAAAACTCGATGAGTTTAAATCAGATTTCCTCTCTATGGTCACGCACGAACTCAAGACCCCTCTTTCCAATATAAGGATATCTGCCGAGTATCTTGAATCACTGGATAACGCAGATCCTGTGCAGAAAGAGATGCTACAGATAATAATAAGGAATATAGACCGCCAGACACGGTTGATTAACGATATTCTCGACCTTTCAAAGATCGAATCGGAGAAGATGGAGCTCAAATTAGAGCCTGTAGATATCCATAAAATCGGGAACGCAGCTTTTGAAAATATCAGACAACTTGCTTTGAAAAAAAATATAACCGTCTCGCTGGATATTCCCGAGAAACTCTCTCCTGTACTCGCTGACAGAGAAAAGCTTAATATAGTGTTGAATAACCTCTTGGATAATGCATTGAAATTCACCCCAGATGGAGGAGGTATCTTTTTGTCAGCAAAAGACTATGAGGACGCGATAGAGGTCGCAGTGAAAGATACAGGTATAGGGATAGAAAAAGAGAAATTATCCAGGATTTTTGATAAATTTTACCAGGTAGATAGCACTTCAAGAAGAAAAATCGGAGGCATTGGGCTGGGGCTTTCAATATCCAGCGGAATCATCAAGGCACATGGCAGTGAAATATATGTGGAGAGCGAACCAGGGAAGGGCAGTACTTTTAGTTTCAGATTAAAAAAGGTGAGCAAATAATGAAAAATTATGTCGTTATAGGTTTAATCATAATACTTGTCTTGGCCGGGATAGTAGTCTATGAGAACTACCCAACCAAAAAATCAATTTATGTTGTATCAATGACCGCAGACGAGATGTCGGCCAGTCTTAAAAATGGGACGATTGCAGGTTTTATTATCTGGGAACCTTATCCATCAAAGGCTGTATCCGAGGGTTACGGCAGGCGTCTTGTCAATTCTAAGGACATCTGGGAAAATCATCCGAGTTGTGACCTGGCAATCTCCGAAGATCTTAAAGATGAAGATATGATTAAAGCCCTTGTGTGGACGCAGATAAAAGGTACAAGATTTATAAACAATCATTCAAACCAGGAGAAAGTCTTGCAGTACGGCCAGGAATTTTCAGGACTTGATAGAACTATAGTCTTGGCGGCAATCAATAATACAATATATACAGAATTCCCTGACATTAACCAGACAAAAAAAGGTATCGAGATACTGTATAAGGCCGGAGCTTTCAAAAACACTATGGCTTCAATGGGATATGATAATGTTGACGAATTTCTGTCAAATTTAATTATTGATAAATATTACAAAGAGGTCAAAAAAATGTTGGAGGAGGATCCTGGCTGGACTCCGCCCACTGTTAATGGAAGCCTTAGACTTGGATATACCGAGAATAATATACACCATCTTGCGATGTATATAGCTCAAAAAGAAGGTTATTTTGAAAGAGTTGGCCTTATCCCTGGAAAAAATGTCCAGTTCACAGGCTACCGTAGTGGTCGGGCATTAACAGATGCTTTCAAGCACAGAGAGGTGGATGCAGCAGACCTAGGTACGATCGTGATTATAAGGTACAGTATAAATGAGAATGGAAGGATAAATATCGTCAATGGAGTGAATACAGGGGGGTCTTCACTTGTCGTGAGGGCTGATTCCGATATAAAATCCCTCGATGACTTGAACGGCCATATAATTGCCACCACAGGCTTTGTCACATGTCAGGACACAATAATGAGGAAGATGTTTGAGGGGTTTGAAATAAGTTCTATTTGATACTCTTTGTTGGGTTATTCGGTCTTCTCTGTTCATGTCATTAAGATCAAATAGACATTTCAGCACTTATCCGTTCTTCATTACCTTCCATGAATCATGATTCATAGCTGACTGCGATTTCTCAGGCTTAAAAGCAGGGGTGTTCTCTACCTCTTACCTTCCATGAAGGTCCTTAAGCTATATGACTAAAAATAGTCAGGTTATACTAAATAGAGACCAATAGGTATAAATATTATTAAGTCTAATGATTAACAATAAGACTGGAATAAATATGTTGAAAATTCTTAAAGAAATTCAATCTACAAAGAAAAGCAATAATATTTATAATTCATTGCACAAAATTGCAGAAAATGTAAGTTGTGATTTATACGAGAGAGTTTGTTATTCAAAAGATGCAGGTCCAATTATTTTCGGAATACCCGATTTTGTCGTTCAGCCGAGAAATGAAAAAGAGATTCAGGATATTCTGGGATTTGCAAATGAGCAGAATATCCCAGTGTATGTGCGAGGAGGTGGTACCTCCGCAGCTGGTGGGGGGATACCATTTAGTGATAAAGGGATTGTTTTAGACATGACCCGAATGAATAATATAATAAATATTGACGAATTCAATATGACTGTGACAGCACAGGGGGGGATTACATGGGAAAAACTGATATCTGAACTATCATTAAAAGGATTGAGACCACGATTTATGGGACCTCACAGCGGGTGTTCGGCTGTTATTGGTGGAAGCGTGGCATCTGCATCAATAGGATACGGATCGGCAAAATATGGTTCAATTGGAAATCAAATAATAGGTCTGAAAGTGGTCTTGCCCGATGGTTCAATAATTAACACAGGATCTGGTGCGCAAAAAAAAGGTTTATCGTTCGCAAGATATTGTAATGGCGGAGATTTTGCAGGTATGTTCATTGGGTCTCACGGTTTGTTCGGAGTGGTTTATGAAGTCACATTGTATATTGAGCCAATCCCGGATAATATCTCCTTCTCATCATATGTTTTTGACAAACTTGAAAATGCCATAAAAGCTGCAAGAGAAGTGCAAATCAAATGCAAGCCAGAACAATTAATAGTTTATTGTCATCCGGACACAGTTTCAAGCCTGACAAATTGTGAATATAATT